>JAKPKU010000033.1 GCA_029553545.1 Candidatus Cloacimonadota bacterium | reverse complement strand
AAGTGAACTGAGGGGAAATGTCGCTAATTATTCTGAACATATTTATCAAAGCCCAATCAAAACTTCAGCTGGTGATGTTCATTTTTCTGGCGGAAATTCACAAAACTACTTCGGCCACACTCGTATTGAAGACATGGCAGATAATAAAACAAGAAGAGTGATTGAAGTACAGAGTGATTTGTATCAGAAAGGTGGCATTGAAAAAGCAAAACAACAGGCAAAACAGTTATCTGATAAAGAATTTGAAAAAGCGATTGCACAAGCGAGAAAAGAAGGGAAAACTATTGACCAGTTCATGGATGAAAAGACGAGAAAGTTGGAACAATACAACGATCCAACTGCTCACTTCAGAATGGTCAGGGAAGAAGTCGCTCAAGCGGCCAAAGATAAGAAGACAAAGCTTCAATTTCCAACTGGTGAAACTGCAATGAAGATTGAGGGATTAGGACAACAAGAAGGTTGGGTTATTAAACGATTCCCCGAAGATTACAAAGCTGGAGATAGTTATGATATTGAAAAACTAACACCTGAAAAACTAAAGATTGGCGAAAGAGTTTGGCAAGGAGAACAAGGTCAGGGTAGAAGTTGGATAATCACTGATGTACTTGGAGGTGGAAAGTTTAAAGCAATACCTAAATCAGAAATAGATAAAATTGGAAGCTTGGACAGACTATTGAAACTCAGAGCAATTGATGGAAGTCCAATGCCAATCGACAGAATGAAAGAAACCTTTGACATCTCTGGAAAAGTAGATATTAACAATCCTATTTATAAGTTCTACGAAAAGGATCTCGGAAAGTATTTGAAATCAAAATATAATGCCAAAGAAGTAATTGACGATCAAGGAGTCTCTTGGTATGAGGTTGATATTAAACCAGACATGAAAGGACCAATTGAAGCATTTGGAATAGGGGCAATTCCATTAGCAACTCAAATAAATCAAGATAAAAAATGACAGACATAATAATAAACTTAATACAAAACTTCGGACTTCCTGTTGCAATAATGATATGGATGATGACTCTCGGCCAGAAAACATTAAATGATATCTGTTGTAATATGAAGTCGATGGTAGAATCAAATCAAAAATTAAGAGAAGATATTCGTTATATGGTCGACGAAATAAGAAAAGCTTCAGATAAAGAAACTAGAACAATTCTTGAATGGATGCTTGAGCAAAATAAAAAAAAATAACATGATACAAGAAATTATTAAAATATTAGGATCGTCAACGATTATATCAGCCATTGGAACATCAACAGTAATATCGATGGCATTATCAGTATTTTTATATAATGGATATTATTCAAAGATATGGAGAGCTGGAGCTGTTTTGGGAGGATTTTCATTATCATTTTTGATATTATTATCAGGAATAAAGGAAACAGATATATCGTTAATAACAACAGCATTAGTTATAACATTTTTATGTAGCTTGTTCGGATTTATTTTAGGAGTATTTATTTATAGACGAG
>JAKPKU010000021.1 GCA_029553545.1 Candidatus Cloacimonadota bacterium | reverse complement strand
ATGATATTATTGTAAAAAGGCATTTTTTCTTATCCTTTTTTGTTATTTTTGAATAATTACGACCTCTCTAAAAATGAAAATCAAAATCTGAACTTTATGAATGCTTTTATTGTCAATATAACGGCTTTATTCAACACCCTCAATAACTATCAAATTGCTCAAACAATTATCATTAAGGTTATTCGAGATGAAAAGAGCTGCAACGATAAATGTAATGCAAAAGCTTATGAGCTACTTGAGAGGATTAGTATCGAACAAAATGACTTTAAGGCTGCCTTCATCAATGCACAGTTAAAAAATCAGTTTAAAGACAATCTAAGTCAATTTGAATCTGCACAAAAGATCTCTGATTTCAAAGGAAGCCTGTCAATCGAGCAAATTAAAAAAGATATTAAGAAAAGGATAGAAGTAGAAAAACAAAAAACAGCACTTGAGCGTGCAGTAAAAACAAACGAGCTATTATGTACGCCGACAAACGATATTATCACAAACTTAGCTGCAATTCAAGAACAACTTCAAAACCACAGCCATTATGCAGAATTTGAAAACTATTTATATAGAATGAACGAATCTATTAAAAGGATCAAAGACACGCTGCAGACATTTGAAATGAATAAAAATATTATCTTTACAAGCTACCTCAAATCAAACGAAATGGTAGAGTTTTTAGAATAAATAATATACATGATATGAAACCTGACGATATAAGTACAGCAATAAAGAAAGAAATAAACCTTCTAAAAAAGAAGACATATTCCTCATTAGATGATGATACTAACCGCATTGAACAGCTTATTTCCCAGTGCAGAGAAAACAATCTAAATGATCATCTGATACATCTCTTAATAATTAAAGCTAATTATTTCTCTCATTATGGCAACCCTGAAAAAGCAAATGCTTTATTTGACGAAGCAATGGACATCGCTTTAACTGTAGAATCTCCTATTTTACAAGCATTTATCTTTTTGAGTAGAGGAGACGAAAGCTTTAATTATTCATATTTCGACGAAGCAATTAGCCTCTACTCTCAAGGAATTAGCATTATTTCAAGTACCGATAATGTGAATCTAAAAAGCCTTTTATTAATAAAAATCAGCACGACCTATATTAGAAAAGGTGAGTTGGCAATGGCATACAAGCAATTACACGACGTTTTATTAATCACCGATAAGCATAATCTACTTCAATTAAGAGCAAATGCCCTGACATTATTAGGTGATATAGAAAATGAAAATGCAAATTATGACAAAGCAGTTGATTATATTATCCAAGCCAATCATATTTTCTTAGATTTGGGTGATTATTACAATTTTGCCGTCAATCTAAACATCATTGGCTCGTATTATATTGATAGCTATAATGAAGACGCTATGCCATATCTAAAACATGCAGAAGAGATTTCAAAAAAGCATAAATATGATTCTATTCTGTCTGATGTCTTAAATAATATCGGCACAATCTTAGCCTCTCAACAAAAGTACAATGAGGCATTAGATTATTTTTATGAATCAGTAGAGTGCGGCAAAAAGCACTTTAATGCATTTAATCATGCTAATACTTTGCATAATATCGCCGATACCTACAAAGAACTCAAAGAGTACAAGAAAGCATTAGCATTTTATAAAAAAGGTTTAAAAATAATCGACAAGACTGACGATATTTTTTCTATAGTTGGCGGCTATATCTCTATTTCAGACTTTTATTTAAGGCTAAACAACTACGATAAAGCTCTGCAATACGCCAATAAGGTATTTGATGCTGTAATTGAATTAGAAGATCCATACTATCTATCACACTTCTATAAAATCTATTATTAATGCTATGAAAGCCTTGGTAACTATGAAAAAGCATATGAGTATTTTTATAAATACAAGGAATATGATAATTGTATTGCTGATCAATGGAGGCATAAAGCTGAGACTTTTGATTTAGAAATTTACAAAAAAAGTGAGAATATAATACCCTAATTTAAGCTAAATCTGTACTTTTTTGTCAGAAATCTATGTATTTTGGAGCTTTTTTACCTCCCTTTTGTTGGTCTATCCAAAATTTGGAC
>JAKPKU010000013.1 GCA_029553545.1 Candidatus Cloacimonadota bacterium | reverse complement strand
TGGTGGTAATATCGGAGTAGGGATCTTTTCTGTTTATGATAGTTTTTTCGAGCCTTTCCTCTATCACTACAATATTAACATATATAGGAGTATCACGAATACGGATATACAAAAGAAATCTGTTTATTCAAGTGGTTATGGCTTTAAATATTATCATGAAAGAGTGGATGATATCTTCTTTCCCACTGCTGGTAGAAAGATCTTTTCTAAGATTAATATTGCAGATAAAAACGGAATTAATGAGTATGAATATAAAAAAATGCAGACAAGATTTGATACATATATTCCTCTGAACAGGCATTTCAACTTGAGCTGGCAAGGCGCATATGGCACATATTTTAAGTCTTCTCCTGTTGAGGTTGACCCATTCTATTTAGGTGGCATAGACAGCTTTTTGGGTGCAAGCCCTCATGAGATAAAGACACCCTTTTATCGGATTACTAACTTTGCCGTCCGTTATAATAACAAGAAAGCTATATTTGTCGACTTAGCATACAATTACCTTACTTGGGGTAATAATGATAAATGGTTTGAAATGGAAAACTCAAAAAATGCTTATGGGCTTGTTTTTGGTTATAAAAATGTAGTGATGCCCCTGCGATTTGCCGTCTCGATGGACGATGATAAGCACTTATACTACTTCTTATCGATAGGCTACGATTACGATGCATTTGAATTCTCCCGTAGATAAGGCCGTCTTTGTTGAGATCGCTGGTTCAAAGTCTATACTCAATAGACTATTAATAATCAATTCAATTAATAAGCAGAAGATATGCCTTCAACCAGGCTCGGAATGTGAAGATGTCTCAACCATGCTCGAAGCACTGCGGGCTTTAGGCTTGTGCTATGAATTATGTAAGCATGAAATAAGAGAAATACCTGAGATCTGCTGCCTATTTGACAAATCGACTAATGATGATATCATGATTAATGAGGCAGGGACTGTCTTTCGTTTTTTATTAACGAGGCTGGCTTTAGAAGAGGGGGGAGTGTTTACTTTAAGAGTAGGTGAAAAACTATACAGCCGCCCATTTTTACCATTAATACATGCTTTGCAAGGGCTGGGAGCTGATTTTGAATTCCCTGAAGATAGGGCGATCGTGATTAGAGGCAAATCTCTAAATGGCGGCAGAATAACCCTTCCTGCTAATATCAGTAGCCAGTTCGTGACTTCGATACTTTTATCTGCCTCGCTTTTTAAAAGTAGCTTAGAAATCAATTTCACCCCTAAATATGCGCCTATTTCTTCTTTGCCATATATTATGATGACTTTGAATTTGTTAAAGGAATTTGGCGTAAATTGTGACTTTATAGAAGACACGATTTATTGTTCAAATACTATGCCTGTTTTTGCAACAGAAAAGCTTACTGTTGAACCAGATTATTCTACAGCACCTTCATTTTGGGTAATGGGCTTGCTATTACAGAGGGAGATATACGTACCTGTGCCGCATGATGAGTCATTGCAAGGTGACTTTGCTTTTTCCAATATCTTAGCGAAGCTTGGTTTTGAAAAGAACTATGAAAAACAGAATGAACAGCACTATTTAGCCTTTACTGGCGAATTTCAGCATGGCTTAGACATTTCTATGCGCGATATGCCCGATCAGGTGATGAACCTCGTACTCTTAGCACTGTTCTGTCAGACACAGACGATTATTAGCGACATTGCTATTTTGCGGTTTAAAGAGTCTGATCGCATCGCATGTCTCGTACAGGAGCTCAAAAAGATAGGGGCTGACATTGAGTATCTTGACGAGCGATTAATCATTACACCTCGAGAGTTGCAGGATCGCCCGATTGAGCTTTCATCGCATAATGATCATCGTTTGGCAATGATTCTTCTGCTACTCAAGCAGGTTCTTCCTTCTATAATAATCGACAATACAGATTGTATCAGAAAGTCGGCGCCTGAGTTTTTGTCCTTTTTTAAGAATTATTTATAATACGATAGTCAGCAAAATGCGGATCAATAATTAAATAATCAGCTTTTATATATTCGTAAATATCTTTTGTACTGGCATTATCCAGCGTAATATTTGCAAAGCTAAAAAAGTCTTCTGAAAAGGCGTAAAGCGTCTTATCATTTGGCTTTATGTGCTCTTTAACATCTTGCCAGGTGAGTAGTCCGACTACAGTAACGCTGTGACCAAAGAAATCATTATTAATCACTTTGATTTGATATTTATTGGCTGTTTTCTTTTGTAGGTCTGCGACAATTGGCTTCAAAGCATATTCACCCAAAACGCCCGTAATAAAGCAAATATCTTTGTCCAGTTTTTTAAACAGCTTATAAAACTGCCTCTTATTATTATTGTACGTATCCCAAGTATGTCTTACCATTCCAATGCCGTTTTCTATCTGTTCAAAGTCATTATAGTATTCAGTTTCTGGAATAGGAATCTCTGCTTTGATAAAGAGCTCATCAGAACAATATAAGTATTCATAATCCTTTTGTCGATAAGTATCTGTAAGCTTGATAACGGCTTGGCATTCCTCTTTGGTAAAGGTGCGCAATGGAGTCAATTTTTCACGATATTTAGTCAAGCCAACAGGTACGACGCCTATCGAAGTAATGTTCAGCTCCAATGAAGTTAGGTCGTTCAAAGACTTTTCCAGTTCTTTCCCATCATTCCAATCCGGGACAAGCACTATCTGTGTGTGCATGTCAATATTATTATCAGACAGTTCTTTGATGGTTTCCATGATATTAAATTCACGTTTATACCTCATCATTTTACTGTGCAATTCAGGGTTTGTGGTATGAATAGAGATATAAAGAGGGCTAATCTGTTGTTGGATAATCTTGTCTAAGTAGTGGCGTGTCAGGTTTGTTAGGGTAATAAAATTGCCATAAGTTAAAGAAAAATAGAAGTCGTCATCCTTGATATAAAGCGTATCTCTCATCTTTTCTGGCATTTGATCAACAAAACAGAATATGCAGTTATTAATACATTGTTTGCACTTTTCAGATTGAAAGGTGAGCCCGAGAGGTTCATCAGTACGATTATTGAGGGATTTACTTGTTTTTTCTTCACCAATATTTTGAAATTGTATAGTCAGTTCATCATCCATAGAAAGAAAATAATAGTCCAAAATATCTTCAAGGTGAATGCCATTTATTGAGTGAATAATTGCGCCTTTTTTAATGCCAAGCTTATCAGCTGGTGATTTTTTACTGACTTCTACTACATGTAATGGCATCTTAACCTCCCTATTGCTTTTTTACAATATATTTTTTAATAGAATAATGGTCAACAACTTTTTGATGTGCTCTCAACAATGCTTTGTGAAGGATAGATAATAATTTCACTGAGTGCAAGCTATGCGCATTATAAGAGCAATGAAGCAGGTGAAATTTCATGAGAGTTGTTTTTTAGAAATAAAAAAACCGGCTTTTGCAGCCGGTTTTAAGATATTTTTTGTGTTTATTTTAGTCCAGAAGACATAGCCAAACCTAAGTTGAAAATAGGTAAGTAAATCACAACAATGATTGATCCGACAACAGCCGCCATGATAATAATAAGTAGAGGTTCGATCAAGGAAGTCAATCTATCAATAACGGTATCGACGAGTTTTTCATAGAAAGTAGCTGCCTTGCCGAGCAACTTATCCATTTCACCAGTTTCTTCGCCAGTTGCAGTTAATTGAAGCAAAGTTGAAGGGAACACGCCAGTTTTTCTGAAAGCACCAGCGATACTGTAACCTTCTTTTACCATAACTCGTGTCTTTCTGATAGCGTTTTCTACCACTGCGTTTTGAACGACATTTTCAGTCAATTCTAAGGTGTCCATAATAGGTACGCCAGCAGCCATAAGAATACTGAAAGTACGTGCAAACTTTGACATAATAGAGTTGAGCATTAGATTACCAATCACAGGGATCTTTATAAGAGCAGTATCAAATAGGTATCTGCCTTTGTCTGTCAAGTAAACTAAAAAGAGCCCGAACAATGCCATGACAAACATGAAGAGAGTAAAAATAATATTATTTCTGATCAAATCACTTATCTTAATCGCTGTAAGAGTTGCTATAGGTAAATCTGCACCGAATTTTCCATAAACTTCTGAGAACATAGGAATAATATAGTAAAACATACCCCAGACAACGCAAGTTAAGAAAATGATAATGAATGTAGGATAAGCCATTGCAGAGCCGACTTTTCTTCTAATGTCTTCAATCTTCTCAAGATAATCAGACAATTCATCAAGAATAGTATGCAATGTACCAGCGACTTCGCCTGCTTTTACGAGTGCGATATATAGTGGGTTGAAAATACCAGGGTGTTGTTCGAGCGCTTCTGACAAGCTGTATCCTTTTCTGATATCATCACTAATCTTTCTTAATACTTTTTTAAATTTTGCATTCTTTTCTTCTTTTTCAAGGTCAGATATCGCTTTCTCAATTGTTAAACCTGCGGAGAACATGGTAGATAGCTGTCTTGTGAAGAATACCAAAACGGATAATGATACGCCCGTTCTAAGCTTGTATATTGTAAGCATAAGCTTATCAAAGAGAGATAATTTCCCTTGAAATGCGCCTTCAGCAGCGCTTTTCACAGAGATAATTGTTCCACCTTCTTGAGTTAGCTTATCAATTGCTTCATCCATAGATGAGGCTTTCATTACCCCTTCAACACGTGCACCTTTTGCGTCTTTAATTATATATTGAAATGCTGCCATATTTTATTTCCTTTAATCAAATACAGTTAGTTTGATAACTTCACGAATGGTTGTTACACCTTGCTTCATTTTTTCAACTGCCGCATCATGTAAGGTAAGCATACCATTTTCAAGTGCAGCGTCTCTAATTTTATCTTGATTTCCACCATCGTAGATTAATTGTCTTACTTTTGCATTTACTTCGAGCATTTCAAAAATACCTGTACGACCTGAATAGCCTGTATTATTACAGTGAACACAACCTAAGCCAATTTTGAAGTTTGTATTTTCTGCTTCTTCTTTTGTTAAACCTGCAGAGAGAAGCTCATCTTCGGTTGGCTTATAATCGATTACACAATGCTTACAAACTTTTCTAACGAGACGCTGAGCCATCACAAGGTTTAATGATGAGCCAACGAGATAAGGCTTGATACCGATATCTATCATACGAGTAATCGTCGAAGGAGCGTCATTAGCGTGAAGAGTTGTAAACACCAAGTGACCAGTAAGTGAGAATTTGATAGCAATATCAGCTGTTTCTTCGTCACGAATTTCACCGATCAATAATACGTCTGGGTCTTGACGAAGGACAGAGCGCAAAGCACTACCGAAGGTAAGCCCGATCTTTTCATAGGTCTCAATTTGTGTGATTCCTTCAAGTCTATACTCAACAGGGTCTTCAACTGTGATGATATTTGTTTCAATATCTTGTATAGTTTTGATAGCTGCGTGTAATGTGGTAGATTTACCAGAACCAGTAGGACCAGAAACGATAATAATACCATATGGGCGACGAATCCACTTTCTAAAGATACTCAATTTTGATTCTTCAAAGCCTAATGTCTGAAGTGTAAAACCAAAGTCACCTTTGTCAAGCAGACGCATCACGACTTTTTCACCGAGCACAGTAGGTGTTATAGAAACACGAACGTCAACACTCTTTAAGGCTGTTTTAAGTGAAATATGACCATCTTGAGGGAGTCTTCTTTCAGCGATATTCAACTTTGACATAACTTTTATTAAAGAAATAATACCAGCATGCATTTGAATAGGTGGGTTCATAGCTTCACGTAAAGCACCGTCAACACGGAATCTTACTCTTGTTTGCTTTGTAAGTGGTTCGATATGAATGTCAGTACAATTTGATTTAATTGCCTCTGTAATAATTAAGTTTACAAGCTTTACTATAGGGGCATCAGCTTCCTTTGAGCTGCCAATAGATATTTCTTGTTCTTCATCATCAACCGCAACAAACTCAAAATTACCAACAGCATCTTCAACTTGAGAAGTTGTTCTGATGCTTTTGTAATATTTTTCCATAGCATTAGTTAATAGATTATCTCCAATTAATGCCGTATGAATATTTTTACCACTGATTTTCTTTATATCGTCGATAACTAAAATATTCTCAGGGTCAGTCATTGCAACAAAGAGTGTATCGCCTTCAAGTGCAAATGCCATACAACGATTTTCGACAGCAAATGGTTCTGGTATCAATGCGACGACGCCTTCAGCAATATCTACAAGCTGGCTTTCTGCTACTATGGGTATATCAAGCTGTTCATGCAAACACTCTAAGAGTTGCTTTTCATTAACATAGCCTAACTTTATCATAGTATCGCCAATTTTTAAGCCAAAGTTATTTTGCTTAATTAAAGCGTCTTTTACTTGATCATCTGTTGCATAACCTTTATGAACAAGGATTTCTCCTATCTTACTAAATTGTGGGTTAAACGACATGTCTCTCCTTTACTATGCAGAGATTATCTGCGAAATTTAATAAAAATGGGAGGGAGACCCTCCCATTTGAAATTTATTGGTCAAATCTTCTCAGAATAACTGATGTGGTTGCTTGTGTATTGTAACCAACAATGTAAACAATTATGTCTGCTGAGGTGTCTTGTGGTATTGGCTCTTGTGGTGATGGTAATGCTTCGTATTTATAGAATGCAATCCATTTATTATTCATGCCATTATACCCAGTAATTCCTGTATGTGGGAAGACATCTGCATCCTCTGGTATATCTGAGTAGAGTGCGTGTGTTGGATCCCAGAATGGATGATTTGGTGCGGAATAATTGATATTACCGTCGTTAAAGATACCTCTATTGACGTTAAAGATTAAAGGCACATTCCTCAAAGGATTGTTTTGACCATCTTTTATACTTGTATAGAGCACTGTTTTAACATTTTGAAGAAGAGTACCTTCTGGGGTTGTAAAGTCGAGATGCTGTTCTCTTGGTACAACTTCGATAGATGCGTTTTGCATAGGTAAAGTGATTCTGCCATCAAATTCGAAAGGAACGCCATCATAAGAACCGACAGATGCCTTAATACCAATACTCATATTTGAGAGACAACCATGATAAACTAAAGTTGAATATGCTGTTCCATCAGCTGAGTCGCCAATAGCACTAACATTGCCTACATATGATGAAGCATAAACGCTTACTGAGTCGCCATAAACACCTGTTGTCTCATCAGTTAAACTAAAGTAAACACCAGTGTTCTTTTCTACAGGGTTACCCCATTTATCTTTAATGATTGCACCAATAATAACTTTCCAGTTACCAGCGCCTAAGTCAACACCAGAGTCATGACCACCGATAGTAAATGCGACGGTATTTGGTTTACCAGCTTGAATAATGATTTGACCTTGTCTAACAACGACAGGCATTTCTGGGTAGAATTGGTTGCCATTAGCATCAACGAGCTCAGCTCTTAAGACTGCAATACCTGACTTTGTACCGCTTGTAATAAAGACAGTAGCAAGTCCGCTCATGTCTGTTTGGACAATTGCAGTTTCGCCTCCGTTGATTTTTACACCTTCAGGTTTTGATTCAAAACTAAATTTAATATTGTAACCTGCTTGATTGACCACATTACCAATATTATCATATAATTTAACACCTAAAGTTGCTGATTCTGTACCGCCAGAACCCTGAACGCTTAGATTAATAGTACCTTGTGAAGTAAATCTAAGTGATTGTACACCTTCTGTATTGATATTCAGCATTGTAGCAGTTTTAGCACTATCACATGCTGCTTCAATAAGTGCGATACCTGCGGTTGTACCTGGGTTAAAGTTTGCAGAGAAAATACCATCATCGATAGTAGTCACGCTTTGAGGGATGACGCCCAAGTTTGAACTAAGACTAACTATTCTTCCAACGATTGGATTGCTCCACTCATCGGTCAGTCGTCCTACAATCTTAATTGGAGGGCTATTTACAATCACATCTGTAACTACTTCTTCTGTAACAGGATCAACTGGGCTACAAGTGATAAGTTTTGGTACACCTGATCTAATAGTGATACTCTTTGGATTGTCAGCATAAACGGTTCCGATATATGCAGTAATGGTAAATCTACCTGAAGTTGTGCCAGTATTATATCTAACAGAAGCAGTACCATTTACCACTCTTGTTGAGATTTCTGTTTCTGAGATAACTTCGTCTGTATCGATAAAGTAACCGCCATTTGTTTGGAATTTAACAACAGTTCCATTAGGCATAATTTGATTATTTGAATCATATGCAATTGCACTGATATTCATATCATAATTTACATCTAAAGTCATATTGTTTACACCCTGCATCACGATACGTTCAGCTTGAGGGTTTTTTCTTACTAATAATTCTCTTGTAAGGTATGTTTTTGTGCCGAGATAAGCATATACGGTAACTCTTAAAGAGTCTTGTCCATTCAAGATATCGCCGCTTACAAAGACATCTGATTTTGCTATACCTGAGCTATCAGTTAAAGCTCTTGCAGGTAAAAAGCTAATATTAGGATTATCGCTTCTGAAGTTTATATTTTGTTCAAAAACAGGGAATCCATTATTATCTTTTACAGTAGCTCGTAAAGTTGCCCAGCTTGCACCATTATCTTCATAAAGCTCTGTCTTATTGCAATCTAATTTTGTTAATTGAATTGCATTAGGATCCAAAGAACGCTTATCACAGGCTGTCAAAAATACAAGTAAGAAAAGTGTGATTAGCAAACCTGCTGTTGTAAAGAGTTTACGGTTAATAAAAAATTTCATGTTTACTCCTGCTCTTCTTGATTTTCAGAATCTTCAGTTTTACGTTCAATTAATTCTCTTGTTAATCTTTCGTCAAGTACGTACTCAACTTTATCTTCTGCTAAGTTTATAATACGAGGTGTAATTTCAATCACGAGGTCTGTGGACTGAAGTTGTTCAACTTTATGACGGAATAAACCACCGATAAAAGGAATATCACCCAATAATGGAACTTTGTGTACTGTTTGGAAGAGGTTTGAGCTAAGCAAACCACCAACAAGGATCTTTTCGCCATTTGGAACTGTCACAGTTGAATTGACTCTTCTTAACTTTGTTCTTGGAACATAGCCACCAACAAGATCTGTGACAGAGCTTACTTCTGGAGCTATTTTAGCGGTAATCATACCGTCATTATTAACAGATGCTAAGATTGAAAGTTTGATACCTGTTTCTTCTCTTTCAACTTGTACTTGTTTGTCATTATCAGTTACGACAAAAGGAATAACTTCGCCGATGAATATTTCAGCAGCTTCGCCACTCAAAGCGGTGACATGAGCATCAGTAAGTAATTTAGCTGCATTATTCTGTAAAAGCCAATCGATAGTAATATCAAAAGCAGTTAATTGGCGGCTAAAGTGACCAACATTATCCCAGCCATCCATTTTCTGGAAATATTGTGTTTCAGGCATTTTTTCAAAATCTTGTGCATTACCAAAAGGAAGGGCACCAGATTCGTCTGAATATGCATAAGGTAAACCAACGCCTTGAGAATTGACTGGATCTTCTGCAATTATAGTAGTTAAGTGATTTAATTTTGACCAATCAACACCAAGTTTTTTTGTATCATTAATTGAGATTTCAATTAATCTTGCACGAATTTGAATTTGATTTTGAGGAGTGTCAAGCTCTTCGATTCTCTTGCTAATTTCTGCAAAAGTTTCTGGGTTTGCAGAGATCATCAAAGCGTTTTGACCTTCAATTGCATTTACTTTGCCGCCCATATCTGCAAATGATTTAGCAATTTTATCTGCATTTACATTATTCAAATTAACGACAAAAGATCTTTCGCCAACTTCTTCACTAATTCTTGCTTTTTCGCCGACGAGGAATGTATTATCACCGATTAAACGATAAGACAAACCACTTGCTTTAACTACGAGGCTCAAAGCTTGTTCAATGGGTAGATTTTTAATACTAACAGAAATTCTTTTTTCCTGTTGTCCTTCAGCTCCAGCAGCTTGACCAGTCTCTGTAGATAATACGATATTACAGTTACTAAGTGATGCCAAAGTTGACAATACATTTGCTAATGTAGCATCTTCTGCATTTAAAGATACTTTTCTGTTTAATAAATCTTTATTATCTTTTTTATCCTGTGCAAACAAGGACATACTAGCAATAAGAAGACAAATGCTAATAACAATTACACCAATATTGCTTTTGATCGATTTTACAGAAGACTTAGTGCCTCCGTTACATGTTGGAATCATAAATTCTCCTTTTTACTCACCATTTATGGTTATTTTTTATTTTTTACCAGTTGTATTGCTTTTCTTTTGCGTTTTCATCAAGCTCTTTTGGTTTTGGTGGGATCTTTTGAATCACAATTTCACCTTTATAATTGCCTTCAGAGAAGTGAATTCTATCTGATTCAATCTTAGTGATTTTGCGATTTGCTAAAACATCACCTACACCGAGCAAATGATTTTTGCCGCCATAAGAAACCATTGCCTTTTGCTGACCATTGGAATCAGTAAAGGTTGCGCTTAATCTCATCATTGATGAAACCATCTCTTCCCATTGTTTTTGCAAGTCTTGTTTTGTTTTGACAATCAGATCTTGCAATAATGGGTCTTTGGTTACAGTAAAAGTAAAACTTTTTCTATCAGTAATTGATTTTTCTATCGATTGAATCTGAGCGAGTAGCCCTTCATCTAAAGCGATATTAGCATACATAGATTCTTTTTTTACTTTATTAACTTTGTGGTAAAGGCTATAATCATTAACCGTAAACACAAGCAACATTATCACAGCTATAGCAATAACAAGGTCTTTAATGTGTTTCTCTTGCATTTATGCCTCCTTAACAATCTTGAAGATAGACAATTCGAGAGAGATTCTGTAAAGTGTCTCGCCATTTAATTTGCCTTCTTCTTTGCTTGTATTCATTGGGTTAACATCAAGTGTATTTACCTTAAGAATATAGTCATAGCCTTCAATACTTGACAATAATCTACCTAATTGAACATAAGTACATTCTACTTCGACAGTAAACTGTTGTTCAAGTATTTTATTGCTTGAGTATGAAATTTTGGGGAATAAACCTACAACTTTGATTTGGAAGCGATCGCATAAATTAGCAATATCTTTAACGAAGTTATTTGCTTCAGCATCGGAGAGGCTGGCATCTTCGGTTAAAGTATTGTTTATTATTTTTGAAACTTCACTTAGCTCTTGAGTTAAAACTTTTGCGCTATTGAGTTGTTCTTGACTATTCTTAATTTTCTTATCAATCTTGTCAATCTTAGCCTTTTGGGTATTTATCATTGAATGAGCAGACCATAAAAAAGCAAAGCTAACAATAATAATTACGAGGAGCAAACTTAAATATTTAGTCTTCATCATGCAATCCTTTTTTTCCATAATCTTTTGAGACGCAATCGATTTGGAATCGTAATATTTCAACATCCTTTTCAACATCTTTAGACGATTTTACAAAACGTATTTCAGGAAAATCGTTACTAATGTCTTCATTTTGTTTTAATGAATATATAAAGCTGTCAATCAATTCGAATTCTTTAATATCGCGATCTAATTTTGTTATGCCAAAGAGACTTAATATGCCGTTTTTAAATGAAAAGTGTGTGATTGCTATTCTTTCTGATGTCTTTTCTGATAAAGCAACAAGTTTCTTTGCCCAGAATACTCTATTATTATTGACTCTTGTGAGTCTTTCAAGATCTTTTGAAGAGAGATAATCTGAGCTTGCGCTAAACTCATTTAATTGTTGTTGAATATCAGTAAGATATTTTTGCCTATTTTCATATTTCTGTTTCATATTTGAATTTAAATAAAGGGCAAAACCAAACAGGATAATAGAAACGATCACAAAAACTGAAGTCATACGCCAGAATGTTTTATTTTCGGCTTCTATTTGCTGTTTTAATTCACCGTATTTATTTAAATTAATTGTGAAATGTAATTGATTCATCCTAACTCCTATGTTTCTATTCTTTTCTCATTGCCAAGCCTAAAGCAAGAGCAAGTTGAGGATCTTTTTTCTCTCTAAACTTTTCTGGCATTTCGAGATTATAGAATGGATCATATATTTCTGTTTCCAGGTTTAGGTTCTCTGCAAGATATTCTTGTAAACCAGCCAATTTTGCTCCACCGCCGATAAGAAGTACTTTTTTAAAGTCACTATTGCCTGCCTCTTTAACGTAGAAACGCAATGATCTTTTTACTTCAAGTGCAATTGTCTCTTCGGTTGGTTTTTCACTAATATCTAATGTACTAAGTGATAGAGTCTGAGCTTGAGCTTGTGGTCCTTGCAAACCGTATTCAAACTTATAATTCTCTGCTTCTTCAAAAGTCATATTTTTTGTGCGCATGATATCTTTTGTAAAATTGAATCCACCGAGGTCAATATCACGGGCAAAGAATTTCGCTTGTGGTCCATACACCACCATATTAGTGCGATGTGCTCCAATATTAAGAATCACATACACCCCATCTTCTACATAAGTATTTAAGGCAAAAACATTTGCTACAGCGAGTGATTGAGCGTCAACAATCGAGGGATTCAAGCCACAAGACACGAGTGTATTAATATGGCTTTTCATTTCTTCTTTTGTAGTAGCAACCAATAGTACATTCATATTATTAGTTTTTTCTTCGACACTCAATACTTGATAATCAAGTATCATTTCACCACCGCTAATTGGAAGATGCTTCTTTGCTTCAAAAAATAATGCAGATTCAAGCTCTTCATCAGGGAGAAAAATTGTTTTAATTTGTTTAATACTGATATTATCGCCGCCAATACAGGTAACAAGATGCTTTATCTTTTTAGTATTAATCTTCATTGAACGTAGCATCTCTGCGATAACAGGAGCAAATCGGTCTGGTCTAAGCTCTGAAGGGATATATTCTAATCCCTGAGGAACAGTTTGACGAACTTCATAGTTGAGCAATTTGAATCCCTCGTGTATACGTTTCAAGTGTACAATCTTTACACTATGAGTACCGATATCTATACCGATTGATTCTTTGAATTTTGGAACTTTTTTCTTTGCCATGATACCTCTTTATTTATTCATAATTTATAATGCTTAATGCATAATTATTCATAGTATCGTTGACACTGCATTCTAATGCAATTTTTTGAATTGAATAAACTGCAATATAACGATCTATAATTTTATTGTCTATTTTTACCACTTTTGTCATCATACTATCAACTTTTAAAAACCTCTTGGTGGAATACTAAAGTTCCATGCAGCATCATCAAAAGCTGATTGCATACCTGCTAATCCGCCCTTGTATACTTCTGGGAAATCAGGTGGATGTACAAATGTAAGACGTTCATCATATTTATAATCCTTTTCATAGCCTGTTGACCTATGAGGTGGTCCGTAAATAGGCATTTTTAAGTTTCCATTAGGTCCATAAATTGATGGGTCCCATATACCTGTGTCAGGATTATTATTTGCTGCACCTGTTCCTGATCTGTGAATAAAGCCTCTACGTCTCTGTGCTATAGAGCCATAAATGTGAAGAGTTCCACGTTCCCATGTAATATCAGTGGCAAGGTTACCAGGTACTGGACCTGCGTCTTTTTCGGGCCAGACAGGATTATACCATGGATAGTCTGAGGTCTTGTATAAGAGAGGTCCACTATTTTGTGTATAATCATATGTTGCTATGTTATCATTTGGAAAACCATTTGATGTTGCCTGAGGTGTTTGATTGGGCCAACGATTCCAAAGCGGTCTATTAGTTTGTGAAGGATCTGCAGGTGGATAGCGATGTCTGTGAAAATCAATAAATGTATACAATGTATCTGCACCTGTAAACTGGCTGTAGCCTCTATATGGCATTACTGCTCCATGAGGGTGTTGGTACTCATAAGTAAGAGTCCCTGCTAATAAAAAGCCAAATGGTATAGCAGGTTCTTCGCCCAAAGCAGCATAAGATCCATAAAGCCAAACATGACCACTGGGTCCTTGCGAGTTATTTGCGTGAGTAATATATCTTGATCCGTCTTTCTCGCGCCATTTATATTTAATTATTATCTTTCCCTCAGAAACTAAGCCAAAATAATCAGTAGTATTAATTGAGTTTGACGTTACTGGCAAACTACCAACATTGGTATTCTGATAGGTGATATTTCCAGTAGTATAAATATCTCCTGCTGCTCCAATTGTCATTTTACCATTTACAACGCCTTCAACCCATGATGTGCCAGGTAAAAATAATGATTGATTATTTAGTGGAATATTTTGATTAGGTCCTGCTATAGTATCTCTAAAGGTGATAATATTAGTGTACAGTGAATCTAAAACCCAATTTCTCTTCTGTGCTGTATCGTTGGGATTGAGTGGATGTAGTGCATCAGGATAACTCTTGTAAACCACAAATGTATCCGTATATGTTTGAGAGTAATTTAAGACAATGACATCAACTCCCGCCCCCTGTATTTTACATTTGTAGATTTTGTTTGCAGGATTTGATTCACCTTGAAGCTTTTTACCGTTCTTTCTAATCAAATCAGCAGTACCAATATATGGAATATTGGCAACGTGCTCAATTCTTCTTGGATCAGGACCTTGAAACACATTATCGTCAGGGAAGCCAGATCCTATTAGCGGCTGATTAGTGTCATGATGCATAAATATGCCAGTAGTTGTAACCAATCCTCTGAATAAGGGCCAGCCATTTGCTTGAGGGTTTGCTGTTCCGCCAGCACCGCTTTGAATCCAGATATCAGAATTGCTATGCACGGGACCTGTCAGCTCATCAAATCCATAAAACTTAACCCTTGCTTGGGGACCGCTTTCGAATAAGTCTGAATCTTCTCTGTTAGAAAAATATGCGTATTGGCTCAAGTTTTTACGATTAGAGAGTTTGGTAATAAATCGTGCTACGGGTGATTTCTCAGCATTTGAAAGAATTGCCCGCCCTCTTGTTTGAGTGATCAATGCTTGTACAGCCGATGCCTCTTCCATTGGCAAGCCCAAATTGTTAGAAATGGTTACCCTGGACTCTTTAAGTCTAATTTTATATGTTGCAATGCGGTCATTATTAACCATTTCAATAGTTCGAGAAGGCAACATCAAAGCATTGTTTTCTAAAAGAATATTAATTCTTTTAATTTCTGAACGAAGAAATAACTCTTGTTGCAGTTTGTCTTGTAAATATTGTACTTCATTTGTATCAATCTGCACAATATTTGTAAAGGCTACTGTTGCACTAATCGTCATAATAACTGCTACTAAAGCCATCAAAAGAGCACCAACTGCACCTTTTTCGTTTTTCAGTATATGTGTCATAGTATCCTCTCTATAGTTAATTATCATAGTTAGAAATATATACTTTAGTTTCAAATCGAGCTGATTTAGTATTTAATCGTTCATCTTCAACTTTATTCTGACCGCTTTGTTTTGGTCTGAATCTCACTTGACCTTCGATTACAATTGAGACTAAAGAAATTTTATCTGAAATGAAAGGGCTAATATTTCTTATCTGAAATTCAGTAATTTTGTATTTTAAATTTTTATCAATAACTTCCTTCGACTTTGGAAATATCACTTCTCCGTTGATATTCTTTATTCCGTATACAGCATTAAGAATGATTTCGCCTTTGGCGCTTAAGGAATAGCTTGCCCAATGTCTTTCACCAGCTTTAACAACAATTGGCGTAATTGTTACAGACTTATTGTTGGATGCGATGTTGACATTATTAGCTGTCAACAAACCAATAATTGATTCATTGTCATTAACACCTTGTTTTACATATCCATATCTTAAAGCTTCTATGGTTTCCAATAATTCATGTTGCAGAGTATTGTATTCAGCAATCTCTTTAAAATTTCCATAGAATTGAAGTAAAAACATTATGAAGCCTGCAAACAGGAGAGTTGTAAGTGCTACGCCTGCAATGAGCTCTGTGAGAGTAAAGCCTTTTTGATTATTTATCATTGTACCCTCTCATAGAAATAGTCTTCTCTTACAACAACTTCCTTATAATCATTTGGAGATACATAAAGTGAGAACATTGGTGGAGTCTCTTGCCAACGTACTCTGGCAGTTATTTTTGTATATGAAGTTTTTAAGGTGGTTTGTGGATCGTTTACAGTTAAGACATCAAAAAAGATTGTTGCCTTAATTGGTTTAGCATTGCTATGTGATCGAATTGTAAATTCTTGGGTGCCCAAATTGCCAAAAGTACCATATGAACTATGTTGCAATTTTATTACTTGTAATTCAGCTTCTGCTCTTAGAAGTGCAACTCTGTAATGGTAATTTAGTGTGCTTTTATAATTAGCATAAGAAATAGATATCATCATGCCTATTATAGCAAACAATAAGATCCCCATAGCTGCCAATACTTCAATTAATGCAGACCCTTTTTGATTTTGCAATGCATTATTTATTTTCATTAAAACCCTGCCCCAGTTGCGAACATCTTAGGGTTATCAGCGATTTGCTCTGCGACTGATCTTTCAATCAAACCATTCATAACGTGGTTATATAGTGATTGATCTTTAGTCTGCATACCTTCTTTTGTTCCTGACTGGATCACTGAAGGGATTTGATATGTTTTTTCTTCACGGATAAGGTTTCTGACAGCTGCATTTGCGATCATTATCTCTAAAACAGGCACGCGCCCATTGCCATCTTTTATAGGGCAAAGAGTCTGTGCAATAACTGCTTCTAAAGATTCTGACAACATTGAACGCACCTGAGCTTGCTGTTCACGTGGATACATATCAATTACACGGTCGATAGTTTTAGTTGCACTACTGGTATGCAGGGTTGCCAAGACTAAGTGTCCTGTCTCTGCTGCTGTCAATGCAAGTGACACTGTTTCAAGGTCACGCATTTCACCAACCAGAATCACGTCCGGGTCTTCACGAAGAGCCGAGCGTAAAGCTGCGGTAAATGACCAGGTACTATGACCTAATTCACGCTGATTTATCAGGCTGTTTTTAGATTTATGAACAAACTCGATAGGGTCTTCAACAGTGATAATATGCTTTTGAGTCTTCTCATTAATAGAGTCGATAATAGTTGCAAGAGTTGTTGATTTACCTGAACCTGTAGGACCTGTCACAAGGATCAAGCCTTTGTCTTTCATTGACAATCTTTCTAAAATCTCAGGTAAATGTAATTCACTATAACTCTTAATTTCATTAGGAATCACACGAAATGACGCTGCAAAGCCATTGATTTGATTGAAAGCATTAACACGGAAACGCACATCATTAGAAAGCTTAGTAGAAAAGTCGATTTCTAATTTTTCTTTAAACATTTCTTTTTGTACATCTGTTAATACGCCATCCAATAATTGGCTCACATCTTCATGTGATAGTTTGGGTAGATTTAATTTTTTCATTCGCCCGTGTACACGAACCATCGGATATGATCCAGAGCTTACGTGTAAGTCTGAAGCGCCCGCTTCAGAGGTAAAGCGAAGTAATTCTTGAATTGTTAACAAAATATCCCTCCAAGGATTATTTTTTAGTCAGTTTCTTCTTCTTCTTGATCGATACCATAGCCATGGTATTTACCTTCAGCTACGTCGTACCATACTTGCTTGCCTTCTCCTCCTGGGAAATCGCTTGTAGAAGTTGCCATATATTTTTTAGGTGGATTACCAACAACTTCAAACTTCCAGCTCTTTTCTGTTGACTTGCCAATTTTTGCATCTTTTAAAGCTTTTTCTACTGAATAGTCGTCTGTGCGGCTGTATGATTGATAATAGACTTCATAAGCTTTACGAATTGTGGAAATTGCTGATTGTGCTTCGGATGCTCTTGCTTGATTAACATACTTTAAGTAAATGGGTACTGCGATAGCTGCAAGTATCGCGACAATAATTACTACCACCAAAATTTCAATTAAGGTGAATCCTTTTTGGTTTTTGAAGATTTTTAACATCATTCCTCCAGGTTTTTATTTTCTGTGTTTCTATAAAGCAAATAGTATTCCAAAATCATCTTTATTTTTAAGTATTTTCATCATTATCATTATGATGATGCTTTGATTTTTTACTAATACATCTTCGTAATATCTTATAATATGAGGGTGTTGAATAATGCATAATTCAGATTTACAGACTTGAAGAATAATGGGTTGTTAAAACTGAGAGCTGAGTTGATGGGTAATTACGCTTCGTGAAATTGATTGATGGATCTGGAACAACTAATGGTAGTTGTTGGTACGTGGAATAAAAAGTTGCCTCCAAACTCGCTTGCAGTAGGCATCTGCTGATTTAGATGAAAATAGTTTTTCAAAAACCCCATTTTGTGTACCCAATATATATAGAGGGGGTTGATTTAATTTATGATTCTGCTTTATTCTTTTAAAAGCTATTTTGGTTACTATGCAACAGCCTCAATATAGATCCTTATTAGTTTATCTAAGATTAATCGAATTAATTATTATTTAAATATCTCAAAAAATAACACTTCCTTTTGGAATAAATATCGAGGCTTTGCACACCAATAAAAATAACTTATAAAGAATAAAACAGAAGCATAAATAAAAACGACACCTACTATATATATAGGGCTTACAAAACATGGTTTTTCGAAAACTATTTTCATCTAAATCAGCAGATGCCAACTACGAGCGGGTTTAGAGATGTATTTTTTTCGTACAAACAATGATTTGTTGGTGTTTTTTTGATACAACTAAGGATAGTTGTACCTACGTTTGTCATTTGATACAACTAAGGATAGTTGTACCTACGTTTGTCATTTGGCACAACTAAGGATAGTTGTACCTACGTTTGTCATTTGAAACAACTAAAGATAGTTGTACCTACGTTTGTCATTTGGCACAACTAAGGATAGTTGTACCTACGTTTGTCATTTGATACAACTAAGGATAGTTTTACCTACGTTTGTCATTTGATACAACTAAGGATAGTTGTACCTACGTTTGTCATTTGGTACAACTAAGGATAGTTGTACCTACGTTTGTCATTTGAAACAACTAAGGATAGTTGTACCTACGTTTGTCATTTGATACAACTAAGGATAGTTGTACCTACGTTTGTCATTTGATACAACTATGTATTGTTTAAATAAAATTACTTGCAAAAAAAGCAAATCTCATTATATTATTATCATAGTTTTAATTTTCAAATTTATTGACCATTAAAACGTTTAAAGATTCCCTTTAGATACCTATCTGAAGCCCTTTATGAATCCTTAAGTTCTCCAAGATAGGAAAGGGAATGTCAAGGGAATGTCAAGGTAAACCGTGGATTTTTTTGAATAAATATTTTTAAGGAGGCGGCAAAATGAGAGTATATTTATCAGGTGATCACAAATTTCCTAAGCGTATCGGGGAGAATATCTTAGCTTATTACGCCAATAATAATGTAGTGATCATGCGTAAAGCTGTAAAGAGATCACTATTGCCGCAGAATACTAATATCAAGAATAATCAGCCCTATCTTTGCGCTTTGTGGAACGGGATGTCGCTTCAGGTGAAGACGCTTTTTGCCGATTACGCAAAGATTTACAAAATTGATACCAGGCAGAAAAGGACACAAGGTGTTTCTGCCTTTAGTATCTTTATTTACTTTGTTTATCGGGCAGAGAGGCGTTTTGGCATTTCGATTAAGAATATGAGTATTGATTTTATTTTGGGTATATTTCAAAAGTTTAATACGCTGAACAAACTCATGAAGGAATCGCTTTTATTTTGCCTTAGAATGAGATTACCGACGAGGTTTAGGCATCTAATTAACAAAAATCAAACCATAGAAGATGATGAAGAAGATGAAAACATAGAGGGAGTGCATGAAAGCGACATTAAACCAGAAGTGGTTTTAGGAGCTGGAAGTGCTATAAATAAGTCATATAATTTAGATCCAGCAATGTATCCTGCCCCAGATGGGTAATTTATTTCTTAAGAGAGAGCTATTTTAAAGCCACGCGTTTTGGGCGAATATATTTTTATTAATTTTAATTAGGTGTCAACCTCTCACATACTACTCGGGTAATCGACTATTGATCATTAATAATCCAATCTTTATGCGATAAAATCTTCTTGACAAATATTAGCATCATTTAACTTTGAATTAAATACATTATTATATGGAGGACATATGCGATATTTGAATAGACGACGAATAGAAGCAGTGGTTTTTTTGGCTTTATTGATTGGCTTTTTCTCATTTATGGCGTCATATATGACCCTAAACCACCTTTTATCATCGTTGATGAATACAGCACATGATTTGCTTTTAAACACAGTTTTTTATATATTAGCGATTACAGTTTTGGCAGGTGCATTGGGTAAATTGATGATTGAGTTTGGGGTAGTCAGATTGCTTGAATTTCTTTTAGCCCCTTTTATGAAACCACTTTTCAACCTACCTGGAGTCGCAGCAATGGGTGGTTTGATGACATTTTTCTCAGATAATCCAGCGATAATTTCGCTTGCAAAAGACAAGAATTTCAGTTCTTATTTTCATAAATATCAGTTACTTTCATTGACCAACTTTGGTACAGCTTTTGGCATGGGTTTAGTTGTTATCACTTTTATGATTGGCAAAGGCTTTTTTCTGCCCGCAATTATTGGTTTGATTGGGGCAACTATCGGAGCAATATTTTCGACACGTATAATGCAGATGTTTATAAAAAAAATCTTACCAAAAGAAGAGTTAAACTTTCACAAAGATCTTGAAGAGAAGATCAGCTTTCGTAGCGAAGGCAGCACATTTATGCGTGCTTTAAATGCTACGCTTGATGGTGGTAAGCAAGGCGTTGATTTGGGTATTGCGATCATTCCAGGCGTCTTAATAATTAGTACATTAGTTATGCTTTTGACATTTGGTCCTGCTGATGCAAGTATTGGTTATCAAGGCTTGCCCTATGAGGGCGTGCCCGTTTTACCCAAGCTTGGCTCCTATGTCGGCTGGCTTTTTAGATGGCTTTTTGGTTTCAAAAATGCTGAATTGATTGCCTTTCCTATTACCTCTCTTGGCGCAGTTGGTGCAGCTTTATCTTTAGTACCAAAATTTATACAAGAAAACATCATCGGTGCAAATGAAATAGCTGTCTTTACTGCCATGGGTATGTGCTGGAGTGGCTATTTGTCAACTCATACAGCAATGCTTGACAGCCTCAATCACCGTGAACTCACATCCCGTGCACTCATTTCGCATACAATTGGTGGACTTGCCGCAGGAATATCTGCACATTATATAATAGTATTGCTAAGCTTTTTTCATTTGATTTAATAATTATTTGCTCCCGTAGCTCAGTTGGATAGAGCAGTTCCCTCCGAAGGAAAAGGTCAGCCGTTCAAATCGGCTCGGGAGCGCCAAATAAAAGGCATATAATGATGAAAAGAAACTTCATTTTAGAGATTTGTGTCGATTCCGTGCAGTCTGCTATCAATGCCCAAAAAGGCGGTGCAGATAGAGTTGAACTCTGTGCAAACATGTATGAGGGCGGCACAAGCCCCTCTGTAGGGCAAGTTGAGTTAACTAGAAAATATATTGATATTGAACTATATGTGATGATAAGACCACGTGGCGGTGATTTTTGCTATTCAGATCTTGAATTTGAACAAATGAAGCGTGAAATTATCGCCTATAAAGAGTTATTAGTTGATGGCTTTGTCTTTGGGATACTAAAGCCAGATGGCACAATAGATACAGCACGGACAAAAGAGCTAATCGCATTAGCCAGACCAAAAAAAGTCACTTTTCACCGTGCCTTCGATATGTGCGCAGACCCATTGCAGGCATTGGATGATCTTATTGCATTAGGCATCGATCGTATTCTTAGCTCAGGACATAGACAGAGGGCAATGGAAGGCGCAGAGCTATTACAGCAGCTTATATTAAGAGCAAAAAATAGAGTCGTCATTATGCCTGGATCAGGTATCAATTCCTCAAATATCACAGAATTGCAAGACAAAACAGGAGCAAGAGAATTTCATATGACCGCTAACTCGCATTTGCAAGGCTTAATGCTATATCAAAAGTTAGATATAGCAATGGGAGGTAAGCTGGAGTATACAGAATATGGAATTAATGAGACGAGTGTAGAAAAAGTTCAATTAATAGTACAAAAAAAGCTGAAGAAATAATTATTTGCGCAGGTAGTTTACAGTCACCGCTGTGAAGCGGGGAACACCGCCATTTTGTCTCTAAGTTTATTGGTAAAGCATGAGAGTTTTATTCAAATAAAAAGTGTAAAGTGTTGTTATAAAAGTAAATTTCACTTGACAACTGTGAAATCTATTTTATTTTGGATATCTTTCCGATCAAAAAAAATATAGGAGGTTAAGAATATTGGCTATAATGTGCAATGATTGTGCTGGTAGAGCGCAGAAGGCTGTTATAATGTTGTCTTGTGCTTTAACTCACACTCATACTTTTACTTATAAACATACACGCAAGTTTTTTAATATTCTTGATCTTGTTTCTTATATAAAACTATTATTTAGTCAAAAACCTGTAATATATAATATCGGAATTAAGATTATTTCAGAAAGTCAGTACATTTACTGTCTTTTAAAAGACAATTTCAATATAAAAACAGATTCTGTAAAGAACATTTATTTAAGTCTCTTAATTTATCGCAATTATAGATTTAAATTCATATCAAAATAAAAACCTTAAGGAGGACATGATGGAAAAAATGAAAATCAAGACCAAGGTAATACTTGCAACTCTTTTATTTTTGTTGTTTTTTGGTATTATTCTTTCTCTAACCAGTATCTATAGAATGAAAATTCTATCAGATGAAATCTCATATGAGGCACTATTAAGCAAACTCGAAGGCGACCTAAATTCAGCATCAGTTTATTTGCAGCAATATCACGGCAGTTTAACCTATGAATATGGTACGCTTGTTGATAATGAAGGCATATCAGTTGATGGAAATTTTGAAATGGTGGATGCTTTACATAATGAGCTTGGCATTGTAGCAACAATCTTTGTTAAAGAAGACAAAGATTATAAACGAATTAGTACGTGTATTCGTCAAGAAAATGGCGATAGAGCTGTTGGAACAATGCTGGGTTTGGATAGTGCTGCTTATCCCGATGTAAGCGCAGGTAAGACCTTTATTGGCAATGCTAATATTCTTGGCAAGCCTTATATGACAGGCTATAAGCCATTATTGTCAGAAAGCAATGAAGTCATTGGCATTCTTTTTGTTGGGATACCGCAGGATGATGTGAATATTTTGATTGATAAAAATATAAAGATCTCTATTTATTTCCTCTTGATTATTAGCGTTATTGGGTTTATTTTAATAGGAATTATTACATATTTCTTTTTGGAAAGACTTCTCAAACCTATTCAAACAACGACAGATATGCTCAAGGATATATCTGAAGGAAATGGCGATTTAACCAAAAGACTCAAGATAAAAAATCAAGACGAAATGGGTGAATTGGCTACGTATTTTAACAATTTTATTGAAACAATACATGGACTGATCAAGTCTATTGCAGCGAACTCTGAAAACCTATTTGCAAAGAGCGATGACCTGAATAAAGTTTCTGAACAGTTTGTAAGCAGTACTGATCAGATGCTCAAACAGTCAATGCAAGTATCTGCGACTACAGAAGAAATCAATGCGAGCGCTCAAGTAATTGCTACAGCAGCAGAGGAATCAAGTACATCTGTCTCTTCTGTAGCATCTGCAACGGAGCAGCTTTCTGGAGCAGTTAATTATGTAGCTAATGCCTGCCATCTTACTGGGGCAAATGTTACCAAGACAATTAATGAATTAAATAATCTTGAAGTAAATATTCAAGATGCTGGTAGCTCAGTAAATATGTTAGTGCATGAGATAGACAGTGTTGCATCAGCAATTGAAGAGATGAATAATACTCTGGCAGAAATTGCAAAGAATACGGGAGACGCTTCATTGATTTCAAATAAGGCAAATAAAGAAGCACAAGCTGCAACAGAAGTAATGACAACTATGAGAAACCTTTCTAATGAAATAGGCAAGATTATCAAGCTAATCAATGATATTGCTGATCAAACAAATATGCTTGCCCTAAACGCTACAATCGAAGCAGCAAGTGCAGGTGATGCGGGTAAAGGATTCGCCGTTGTGGCAAATGAAGTAAAAACTTTGGCAAAGCAGACAGCTGATGCGACAGCAAATATTGCTAAACAAGTTAATCTGATTCAAAACTCTGCTGTAGAATCAAGTAATTCAATTGCAAATGTCGTTGAGATTATTGATCAATTAAATAAAATCAATTCTCTTATCGCCAGAAATATTAAAGAGCAAAATATGGCAACTAGCGAGATATCAAGCTCAACTATGCGTATGTCTAACAATGCTAAAGATGTTGACGTAAAAATATCAAAAGTTGTTGATTATTCAAAGAATATTGCAAATGAAGCAAACCAAGCTACAAGTGGTATTGAAGGTATATCGCATAGCTCAACTGAATCAGCAGATGCTGCAAAAAATATAGCGGGGAACAGTTCCCAAGTCTCACTT
>JAKPKU010000006.1 GCA_029553545.1 Candidatus Cloacimonadota bacterium | reverse complement strand
GTGTCCTTGTATCAATAGCAACAGATTCCTTTAAAAATTCCTTATTTAACTTCTTCATAAATAATAAACTCCTATCATAGTCTACCACGAAAGAAGTTTCTTTCTCTGTGGTAGCGGATGCGAAACAGCATCGCAAGCATTATCTGCTTTTCGCCCGAAGACAACTTCCCATCCTTCGGTACTTTACGCACTGTTTCTACTCTACTTTTTTATCATACCTAAATTCCACGTGCATTTTTTATTAGCTTAAAAGAACACTATTTCAAGAAGAATTTAAACTGATACTCCCACATTGTAACATTATTTACCACCACCTTTCAATCTTTTTCAATAAATTATTGATTGCAACTTTGGAGTAAAGATACTTATTAAACCCTGCAAGTTATCCACAGAGCAACACTCGATTTTCAAGATGATATCTTTATTATACCAGACATTTTTCATACACTTCCTTGTACGGATAGTTTTCTGACAAATTCATAATTACAGTTCTTGCGGTTTTAATGATTTTGGCTGCAAGAAATACATACTTCAAACGAAAGGTCTTTATTTGCTGTCTGTATTCTGAAGGCTCTAAGGAATCAATCTTGAACAACAAAAACAGGTTATATGAAAGCATCATCATTTGAAACACCGCTTCATTTGCCCAAAATGATTTAAGTAAAAGATGACCCACCGCCATGTCGTATTTGGCTTCTTTAATATAGTTCTCAGCATTGCCACGTTTTTCATAGGATATAACTACTTTTTCAGAAAGCAATGTAGTGTTTGTCACAAAGAAAAAGTATTCGTACTCAGAGCCTTCTAAAAGTGATATTTGTGCTCTTTCTTTTTCTGGTTTCAGTACGCGAGACACAACAAACCTTCTGTCTTTCTCCCAGTTATCTAATTTTGTAAACAGTTCTGTAGTTTCTCTGCCTTCTTCACCTTTAACGAATACAACCGATGAATTCGTTGCTTGGGATGCAAGCGTAGAATAACTTTTGGCTTTAATTAAATATTTGCAACCAAGAGATTCTATCGTTTCAATAATTTTTTCATCAAAGTAGCCACTATCCATTCGAAATAAAATCTCTAAATCATCTGTTTTGATGTTGGCTACTATTTCTTTGATCATTTCAGATGCACCGTTAGCTGTGTAAGTATTGCCACTTCTTACAAATCCGGTGACGTAGGCTTTTAATTCGTCGCAAAATGCAAACTGGATATTGTAGCATCGGTTTCCTAGTTTCTTGGGATTATATCCTTTTGATGCACCTTCTTGATGACCTTCTACGTTGATTACACTACTATCAATATCAATCGTAATGGATGTCAATTTACTTTTAGTGAGCAGTTTTTTAAAGACTTTAAAATTAATGTCTCTAAACATTTGTGTTGTCTTAAAGGTGAAGTTTCCTAAAAACCGTGACACTGTTTCAGGTTCTTTTACGGAAATATCAAATTCATTAACGAGTGGATCATTTTGAAGGAGCTTTAGACGTTCTAGCTTGTCTATACCAATAAAGTGACCACAGATCATCGTCTTTATATGATTCATCTTGATTTTATTTGTGGAGTCATTATCAAATACGAGGTCATCTTCAACTAGATCAAAAATCTCATTACTTTTTGCGTTCTCAAGGAGAAGAAAAAGACCTGCATTTGATGTTAGATTCTTAGCTGTGAAATCAATTTTATTAATCATAATTTAAACCCCTTTTTCTGCTTTTGTTACTATTATTGTACCATATATCGACTCATAAAAGCTGATAATTCAACACATTTTTGAGCATTTTTCTTTCACCCAATGGGTGAAAGCTGAATTTTGAAGGAACGTATATTTATCAATGCTTTGAGGGTGGTTTATAAAGTACTGACGTAGAATCTCAGTCATACTTTCATCTAAAGAGTATCCTGTAAACCAAGTATAAATTGTAGGAATTTCTGCTGTCACTTCGTTGGAAGTATAGCCATCATAATCTCCACCTACAACTACTAATCTATACATGGCTGCCTCAGTAGGGTTGCTAATTAAATAATTATAGTCTGTTTCAGAAATAGTATTTTCACTTTCATAATCAGCCCATGTGATA
>JAKPKU010000252.1 GCA_029553545.1 Candidatus Cloacimonadota bacterium | reverse complement strand
TATTTCCAGCTGATCCCCAGGTGTAAAAGCAGCGTTTATTTCCATCTGTTTACCAGTAGTTTTTGACTTGAACACTATTTGAGCAGTTTGTCCTGAAATTGTATTTAAGAGATAAGTCCATTTAGCTTTTGGTTTGGCAGTTCCTTCAAATGTTAATGTGTGTGTAAGTGAGTTACCAGTAAAATCCTTTGCTGAAAAAGCTTCTTCATAAATCGGATCAGAATCAATCGTAGAAACAGAATAAGCAAAAGGCGGATCGCCCACAGTAAATTCTATTTCAAAAGGCTGAAAAGTTATATTGTGGTGTCTTTTGGTCCAGATAAATGACGAAACATTTCCAATAAACTGTCGATACCCACCGGCATAAGAAACAACTAATTCAATATTCTCTTGATCAAGAATAGATTGCTTAAAAGTATCAAGTGCGATTTCAAGTGCTGATTGTGAAGCAGCAGTAATATATCCCAAAATCTTTATAACTTTAGTCCCATATCTTGAAGCAACAAATTTAGATCCATCAGACCCAGCAATATCTAATTGTTGTACCTCAATCGGGGGAGCAGTATCAAACTGGATCTCATTTGTTTTTACTGTGCTTGAGTTTAAGTTGTAAGCATTTAATTTAATTTCCATCAGACTCCTTGTGAAGCTAACTGGATTTGCCGACCTATTCTTTGACCTATCTCATCAAGTGAAGCATTTGAAGTGTTGTTTATGTTTCCATAAAAGTTAACATTCATTGAGTTGTTAGTTACCTGATCTCTCGGTACAACCATTTCGCCTTTATGCAAGTAAGCCAGTCCATCGTTTTGCATAACTCCCCCAGAGGCAAAAGCTGGTATCGTTCCAATATTTATCCCGACCCGACCAAGACCACCAGATATTGTGTTGTAAATATGTCTTAAAGTTCTTAAAAACCCTATCAATCTACTAATCCCTGACTGCCATCTGTTCGCAATATAGTCAAAAACCGGAGCAAAAAAACCAGTTAAAAAGTTCTTTAATTCCATACCCTTGTTATACAGCCAACCAAAAGCTTCAACCACTTTACCTGCATACCAGATAAAACCATTTAAAGCAGTCAAAATTGCATAGATCGCTACAACTAAGATCCCCCCGATAAGTCCTGCCCAAGCTTGAATTGCTACTTTGTTTTCTTGAATTATTTCGTACAATCTTTTAATATTTCCCCAGATTGATTTTAATAAGTCCTGAAAAGCAATCAAGAAGGTTTGAGCCCAACTATTAGTATTGATCCACTCTTTAACTCTATTAATAACATCAAGTATTTTATCATCTAATCCAGTTAAACTATCAGTTACAAATTTCACAGCGTTTTTTGTAGCGTCAAATATACCTAATTTCTTAACTAATTCTGAAGTAAATATGGCAAAACTATCTTTCATATTTGAAACAAGCTGATTGAAATTACCTGCCTGAATACTAAAAGCTCTATCAACAGCAGACATCTTCTTTCCACCTTCTTCAAATACCCGGAATAATTCTTTGGCTGGATCATCAGCATTTTTAAGTTCCTCGGCAGAAGTTCCGGCTGCTTCGGCTAACTGGTCAAATATAGGTACAGCTCTTTGTATTTCTCGTAAATCAATAGCGGTAAGT
>JAKPKU010000222.1 GCA_029553545.1 Candidatus Cloacimonadota bacterium | reverse complement strand
TTTATCTTTAATTTAGCAGCGCAAAGTCATGTTGGACAATCATTTTTATCGCCAGAATATACATTAAATGTAACAGGTTTGGGTGCTGTTAGATTTATGGATGCAATGTTTGAATCTGCGTCAAATAATTGTAGATTTTATCAAGCTTCAACAAGTGAATTATTTGGCGGCACAAGCAATAACATTAAGTTAAACTCTAAAAGCAAATTTAATCCCAAATCACCATATGCAACTGCAAAATTGTTAGCACATCAAATGGGTGAACTTTATAGAAAACGTGGAAGTTTTGTTTCTTGTGGAATTTTATTTAATCATGAATCTGAAAGACGTGGTTATTCTTTTGTTACAAGAAAGATTACATCAACGTTAGCAATGATCAAAAAGAAACGTGCAACTCATCTTACGTTAGGAACTTTAGAGCCAACAAGAGATTGGGGATATGCACCAGATTATGTTATTGCTATGCGTGATTCTTTGTTAATTGATTATCCTGCTAGTTTTGTTGTTGGAACAGGAAATACTTATTCAATTAAAACGTTCTTGTTAAAAACTGCTCAGTGTTTAGACATTTCAGAAGATCAGTTAAATCATATTCTTATTTTGGAAAAAAGCAATCCGCGTCCAATTGAAGTTACCAATTTGATTGCTGATGAATCTGAAGCATTAAGTTTATTAAATTGGAAAGCAACAACAAGCTTAGATGCAATGATTGAAAAAATGGTTGCACATGATATGGATTTATTAAAATGAAAATTTGGTTACACTCACCAAAAGAATCTTGGATCGTTGATCGTTTAGTTTCTGAATTTGTAAATGATAACAGTGATATTATTACGCAATATCAAAGCAATGCTGATCTAATTTGGTTTATGGCGGGCTGGTGCATAGATCAATTGCAAAAAATATCAATTCCAGTTGTCTCCACAATTCATCATATCGTTGAAGATAAATCTTCTCAGCGAGAGCATATTCTTAAGCATGATCATCTTGTGTCAGCGTATCATGTTCCAAATGAACGAACGCAAAATCAGTTGCAAAAATTGACAAAAAAGCCAATCATCACAGTTCCATATTGGATTGACACCAAAACATGGTCTAAAATCACACAGATTGATCGCGAGTTGGCTCGAAATAGTCTCGGGATAGATACTACCCAGTATGTCATCGGGTCATTCCAGAGAGATTCTGAGGGCTTTGACAACAATATTCCAAAATTGGAAAAGGGCCCAGATATTTTTTGTGATTATGTTGAAAATATTGCAAAGCAAAAAAATGTGCTTGTGTTATTATCTGGTTATAGAAGAAATTATGTTATGAACAGATTAAAGCAAGCAAATATCAAATTTATTTATTTAGAGCAAGTTCCTCAATTAAGTATGTCTTGGTTATATGCTGCGCTTGATCTGTATGTTGTTTCATCAAGATGCGAAGGTGGTCCACAGGCTTTATTGGAATGTGCATATTTAGAAGTTCCAATTATTTCAACGCCAGTTGGATTAGCAGAAAATATTTTAGATAGCAAGTCAATTAATATTGATTTAACAAAAGCAGTTCCTAATATTGAAACTGCTTCATATAAAATTCAAAATTTTATTACACCTCATGCATATCTTGAATATCGAAATATGTTTACAAAAATTTTAGGAGAATTAAAATGATTTTAGGAGTTTGGTCTGGACATGATGCAAATTTTGCATTGCTTGACGATAGCGGAAAAGTGTTACAACACTGTGAAATTGAAAGACATGTTCGAGAAAAAGAGCCTGCTGCTGATAGTTTAGAATGGTTTAAGAAATTCAATAAGAATTTTGATAATATTGATATCATTGCAACTTGTTGGTCAACTGATAAACTTAAGAAGAGTCCTTTATATTTAGAAATTTTAAATAAAAAGTTTCATATTATTAGTCATCATGAAGCACATGCTGCAGATGCAAGATATTCATCGAAGTTTAATGAATGTGCAGTTCTTGTTGTTGATGGCGGCGGTTATGATGATGCACAAAATACAACGATTGCAACAAGTATTTGGCATGCTCCTGATGTAAATACACTAACTGCAGTACATAAGATCAAAGAAAATCAATTAAACATTGGTGGTGTTTGGACTCGAGCAACTAGATACGTATTTAGTTTAGAAAGCGGCTGGCCTCAAGGACATCAGGCCGGTAGCGTAATGGCAATGGCAGCTTTTGGTGATTCAACCAAATACATTAATCGATTTAGACAAGCATTTACAACAAATCGTTTATCTGCAACTTCTACGCCACAAGGACATATCAAAGGTATGTCAGCAAAGCATCCAAATCGACCAAAGCATCATTATTTTAAAGATTTAGAAGAACTTGCAATGTCTTCTACACAAGAAATGTATGATATTGCAGCAGGTTTGCAGGCAGCGACCGAAGAAATTTTATTAAGCTTAATTGACAAAGCTGCACAATATTCAAAAAATATTTGTTTAACTGGTGGCGTTGCATTAAACACGATGTTTGTTGGTCATTTGCATGATCTGCGCCCAGATTTAAACATTTTTGTTCCTGCAATTCCATATGACGCTGGATTGACAATTGGCGCTGCAAAACATTATCTGCATGTTGTGAAGAAACAAGCATGGGCACCAAGTGTAAATAACAATGTTCCATATTATGGCACAAGTTATAACGAATCTGAAATTATGAACGTTGTTGATACATATACAACGCAATTAAATGTTAATAAAGTATCTGACGAATTTGTGTTAAAGTTGTTAGCAGATCAAAAAATTGTTGCTGTGTTCTCGGGCCGATCTGAAAGTGGAAGACGCGCTTTAGGTCATAGAAGCATTCTAGCAGATCCAAGAAGTTCTTCAATGAAAGATCATGTTAATCAAAAAGTTAAGCATAGACAAAGTTATCGACCTTTTGCACCGTCAATTTTGCGTGAACATGTCAAAGATTGGTTTAAGCATGATGTTGATGCGCCATAT
>JAKPKU010000187.1 GCA_029553545.1 Candidatus Cloacimonadota bacterium | reverse complement strand
CCTTCAAAATCAAGATACTTAGCTTGGTTGATATTGCCATCGAATACGATTTCGGCTCCTCCACCAGTACTATTCGATTCGCACTCAAGAAATACTTCAGTTTCTTTATTTGCTGCAATTCTAATAGCTTGGGGATTCCATACATATTTTACTGAGCCTCCGTCAGCAAGTTTTATATAGAGTAAATAATATCCAACATTCATCGAAGCTGATGCTGATGCTGTTTTCTCAGAAATACTAGATTCAATTGAGCCAGTATCTCCAGTATCTGATTTCTCATACTGAATAAGAACCCCAGGCGCTGTCAAAGATTCATTAAAAGCCGAAAAATCAACAGTGATTGATAATGATCCCTGACCTGCTTCAAGAGGTATCATCTTTATATATTTTTCTACAACGGCATTAGGACGTATTTCTATCTCAAAATCAGTCTTAGCAATTGTATTGTTGCCACTATCAATTCCATAAAGAGAAAAATTCCATATTCCAACAATCAGATTGGGAATATCATGCGAAGAACTCTCTTCCCATGACTCACTAATATTTTCCCCGCCAGGCCCAATTCCTTCTAGCTTGTATGACGCGATATCTAATACTGGGCCCCAAAAAGATTTTTGAGCATCAGAATCAAATCTGAGTGAAAGTGTTCCTTTTTTGGTTGAATTGAATGAAAAATCGCAGCTAAAAATAATGAGTGATATGAATAATGCATTTAGAATCAATATCAATTTTTTCATAATCTTATCCTCTATATTTATATACTATAGAGTATATTATAATTCTGTCAATCTGAACTTGCAAATTTATTTTAAAAAAGAAAACAGAGCTTTTCCGCTTTATGCTGCCTGATGGGAAAATGCCTGATGATTCGCACGCTATTCTGCAGCAATATAGTTTTGCAATATAAAACGCCTTTATGAGTGACTTGCATATGACAAGTCTGATCAAAGGTATGCAATTAGGTTCTCTGTTGTTGAAATAGATAGCCTCGGATGTAGGAAATGATGCAATTCAAAATCTTGGTAAGCAGTCTCGATAGAGGAGTTAAGATTAATTATCAAATTTTAGATATAATGGTCTACAAATAGTACTACGAACTATTGGAGTCTGGGAACCATCGGTTGCTTTTATTACATCTTTCTGGGTCTTTATCAATATTTCTGATATATCGAGATTAGATAGCGAAAGATTTTTTAATAGCATTTCGGTAAATATGCTTTTTGTTTTATTTGGCATATACGGCATATCAGATTGTTTCTTGCCAAATGCTAATAGCATATTTTTAGGCAATCTCCATGGCTCCCAAAATCCCTCTATTCTCTTAGGAGCCCATGGAATTTGGCTTATCCACTCAGAATCAATAATGATTATCATTATTGTATTATTTTCATCTTTTACAGCATCAATTATTTCATAAAGAGATAACAGATCTTTCTTTATTTGAGATCTTTCATAAGTAATCTTACTGTCTGATGCAAGGAGAAAAGTTCCATCAACATCCATCTGTACCGCATATCCTGAAAAAAAGAATAAACCAACTGAATTGCTATTCTCGCGTAATTTACTCTCAAGTAATGAAAACGAATTTTTCATTGATGAAAGATCGCTATCTTCTAGGCAATTTACATTGAAGTTCAATTCTTCTAATGCTTTTTTTATAAAATTTGTATTCTCTTCAGGAAAAGATAAAGCAGACAAATCCTGATAATGTGAATTGCCTATAACAAGAGCATATCGATTTTCATTAATGCTTTGGGAATATACCACATGATTGGAAGAGATCAGAATACATATCATCGGCATAATCCGCCATAATGCTACTGCAATCCTCATATTATTATTTTCCTTTGTTTTAGAGTAGTTTTATAATTTTGTCAATTTGTATTATACCAAGAAGGGATGAGGGGGGTGTCTCTCTTGGTACATTTCTGGATAGCAATTGTGTTACTCGCAGTCACTCACGACCTCGATGCAGTAACGACAATGCCTTCATCGAATCATGGCATAAAACCCTCAAACACACCGTCGGATATCCTGCGTTCTTTACCTCCCTTGAACATGTGTTGCCCGTCACTTTTTCTGATGATATGAGAGCGCTGCACCTGAAGCGCTAGGTGAAGTATGATTACTTCAATCTTGAATAGCGTTAAGGAGGTGCAGCAAGGTGCAGTATATCGCATTTGATTCGCATAAGCGATACACCTATGCGGTGGTAGAAGAAAAAGAGAAAGGGCGGGTGATGGAAAAGCGTATCGAGCATAGGAGAGGTGAAATAGGAGCTTTCCTTTCACAGTGTGAAGTTGGCT
>JAKPKU010000173.1 GCA_029553545.1 Candidatus Cloacimonadota bacterium | reverse complement strand
TATTTCTCGATTTTAAAGGATCCTACCATTATATCGATTTCACTGATATCATTCTTTAGCTTTTCAGAAATGCTATTGATTTGTGTTGCAACAATCGTATTATTATCTGATAAATTATTCATGCTATTGATGTTTTGAGATATTTCAGATAGATCTGAATTAATATGACGTGTTATTTTCTCTACATCAGAGACCATATTATTGATATCTTGATTTGTGGCAGTAAAATCATTGGTAGCATTTGCTACCGTATTAGATTTTGTATTTATTGTCTTTGTTGTAACGAGTATTTCTTCCGAGTTTTCACTGATTTGATGTAGCGAGCTTTGAATTTCATTGGAAAGACTTGACACTGCCAGTGAATTTTTGACAGCGTGAGAAACAGACCTTGTAATCTCATTAGTTGCAACGGTTTGTTGCTCTACGCTTAATGTAATATTATTGCTAATTTCAAACAAATCGCGCACAGTATTTGATATCAAACCCATCGATTCAACAGCATTTGCTGTCTTATTTTGGACATTAATGATTTGTTGTGCGATTCTATCGGTGGCATCTCCAGTTTGTTTTGCAAGAGCTTTTACTTCATTAGCAACGACAGCAAAGCCTTTTCCTGCTTCACCTGCAGAGGCAGCTTCTATGGTTGCATTGAGTGCCAGCATATTTGTTTGATCGGCAATAGCATTAATCACATCAACTATTTTGCCAATTTCATTTGCAGAGCTATGCAAATCTTGAACAAGCGTCATAGTGTTGATAGATTGTTGGTCAGCCTCTTTGGTGATGGTGTTTGACTTTTGCATATTTGTGGATATTTCAGCCAAAGAAGCGCTCATCTCTTCAATTGCTGATGCTGATGTATTTATACCTTGCACAACAACATTAATATTGTTGTTAATCTTTTCGATATTTCCATACACTGTTTGGATAAAATTATTATTTTCTTGTAGATTTTCGGTGATATCTTCAACAGCAATAGCTACTTCATTAATGTCTAAAGCAATCGATTTTGAGGTGTTGACGCTATTCTCAACTGCATTTGCAGCGCTGCTTGTAGATTGAGAAATGGAATAACCATTAGCGCTTATTTCTTCTACAGAAGACGAGATACTTTCTGCTTGAAGCTTGATATTGTTTGCATTTTTCACAAGCCCTTCAGAAACATTTGTCAGTGAAAAGATTTCATTAACCACAGATTTATTTGTAATGACGATTTTTGACATAATATCTCTCAGCTTTTTTACAAACTGATTAAAGCTACATGCAAGTTTTCCAATTTCATCAAGGCTTGTTACTTCTATCTCGCATGTCAAATCAGCCTCGCCTTTGGAGATATCTTCAAATATTGTCAGCAGCTCTTTTAAAGGTTTAGAGATCATGATCCTGACAAAATAGATCAAAACCAAAACGATAATCAACAATAGAATAAGCATTTGCATTGATTTCGACATAATCTCTTCCATTATCTCACGATTGACAAATTCCTCAGTAAAGTAAACTGAAACCGTGGCTACAGCCTGATCATTATGTATCATGTCAGATGTTTTTGTGATGAGATTATGCTTCATAAAAGCTTCATCGATTTCACCCTCTTCAGCTTCCCATTTATTATTGCGAATTAGAGTCAAAAAATTCGCTCCATCTGTTGTGGTAATCACTACACCAGCTAAGCTTTCATCTCCAAATTCAAAATTTAAAGATTTTTTAGTTAATTCAACATTAAAGTCCCATACATGTGAGACCATTTGCACAGCAAGCCTTTCTGACAATTTATCTGCTCGATTATTCAAGGCTGCTTTTAGTTCCTCCTTTGCTGAATAAATTTCAAATAAGCCAAAAATGCCTAAAACAAGAACAACAACTAAAACGACGCCTATGATAAATTTTTGGGATATTGATAATTTTTTCATCTTAGCTCCTTTCTTTTATTATATAATTATGAGAGCTTTGAATTAGAAAACAGACAATAAATATAGTTAAAATATTACTTGACAATAATATATGGTATCATAGAATGACATTAATTAAAGAATAAAAGAGGTGTTCAATGTCAGGTAGCTTTATCGATTCAGAAATAGACA
>JAKPKU010000169.1 GCA_029553545.1 Candidatus Cloacimonadota bacterium | reverse complement strand
TATTTCTGAATCGATAAAGCTACCTGACATTGAACACCTCTTTTATTCTTTAATTAATGCCATTATATGATACCCTATATTATTGTCAAGTAATATTTTAACTATATTTTTTGTCTGCTTTCTAATTCAAAGCTCTCATATTGTCAAAGTCAACATAGAAATCAGACGACGTACCAAAAGGCGTTGAGGTTGTAAATTTAACTCTTACAATTTGCCCTTCATATCCAAATAGAGGGATGGTTGGGGTTGCAAATTGAGTGCTATTAATATGATTATTCATATCTATTGTATAAATTGTCTCGTACGATTGTCCATCATCAGTTGAAATTTGGACTTCAATCATATCACCTTCTGCCAGAGGATAAAACCCATCATCTGGATAATTTGAATAAGCCATAAAGCGATAGTCAAACTTTAATTCTGAATCAGCAGCTAAAGGACCTATTTGACAGGTTGCAAAGCTTGCTATTGTATCTAATTCTTTGGTACCAGTGAGACGCTTTAAAACACCATTTCCGCCATTTCCGTGACCTGCATAAATTTTATAACCACCACTCACCCATTCAGAGGGCCAATATACTGATTCATTAAAGTCTTGCATGTATGGAATTGGGCGTATTGGGTGGAGGCGAGAGGTAAATGACCAAATTGTTGCTTTATCAGATACGCCTAAAGAATTAACTCCAGCAATTGTCCAATAGTAAGTTGTGTCATAATATTCTAATTCAGGAGAATATGACGTTACATTGCCTATATCGAAACCATTTACTATATTAGTAGCCTCAGCATCTGTACCGATGAAAAAAAGATAAGATGTTGCCTCTAAAGAAGGATACCAATATAATAAGGCATTGAGAGCAACAGTAGGTGTATTATTTACAGGAAAAAACAATACAGGTGAATCGGGTTTCCCTGTATATAACTCTGGTCCTACAAATTTGTCAAAATAAAAGTAAGCCTGTCGATAACTCGTATATTGAATACAAACATACTTTGTGCCCACAGGTAAATCATCTTTCACATATTGTTCCCAAGAACTGCTTGAATGTGTAATTTCATCAGACCAGGTAAAGTCTGTAATTTCCTTACCTGTTGATGACCAACCAACTTTGAACTTTTCTTCGAAAGAATCGTAATAACCGTAATAATAAAATGATATTGTTTGATCGCCTTCTGTTACTTCAAGTCTTGGTGTAATAAGATAAGTTGGGAGAGTGGGACCGATTATAGAAGAAAATCTAAAAGATCTATCTCCTTCGTAATGTTCATCAGTTGAGTGGGCGACAAAATCTCCTTGAGTTTGGTAAGGATTTGCATAAACCACATACCAGCCTAAAGGTGGAGCAGTGGTGCTTTCAAACCCTTCGATTAATGGTGCTGCCATTAGCAATCCTGCTGTTGTTAACAGGATTAGAATCAACCATAGTTTTCTCATAAGCTCTCCTAATTTTAACTATTGCTTTTCTATTGAAAATACTGAGAAAAACAATATTTAATTATTTGAAATAAATATATCTGATTAAGAATATAATGTCAAGAATAATTTTATATTTATTTTGTTGAGAATTGAACTGGTCCTCGCATCGTTGCGGGTGAGGACCAAAGATAATGTAGGGGCGAGCACAGCTCGCCCCTACATTATTTCTTTCTGACGAGCACAGCTCGCCCCTACATTATTTTTTCACTTATACATAATTAGTTTTTCTACGACTTCGATTGTTTTGCCTGAGCTAATTTGTTTTGCGATGACTTTATAGAAGTAGGTATTATTTGCAATACGATCGCCGTCATTATCTTTTCCGTCCCAATAGACTTGATTATAGCCTTTGGTACACAGTCCTGCTTTGAGATTACGGATCTTTCTGCCAGTGATGGTGTATATCCTTATCTCTATTTCTGCATCTTCGGTATTATTAAAGGTAAAATAGGCGTCCTTTTTTACTGGGTTAGGGTAAATCAGCACATCATTCAGTTCAATTTTTGAGCTTTTTGCCACCACAAAATCTGCCTTTGCTACTGTTGGCTTATTAAAATTGTCAAAGACGATTATCTTCAGCTGATGAGTCCCTTCTTCGAGGTTTTGTAATTGCCAATACAACGAACCATTTGTATAGGAGTCCAGATCATAGCTAAAGCCTTGTGTGACGATGATCGGCTCTGTGCTATCGTCCAATAAGAGAACAATTT
>JAKPKU010000161.1 GCA_029553545.1 Candidatus Cloacimonadota bacterium | reverse complement strand
CTCTGGAACTGTTGCACAAGTAGCAACACTCCATAGACGTAATTGGATAGGAATAGAGTTAAATCCTGAGTATATAAAACTGGCTGATAAGAGAAGGCAAGTAACACCGAGGTTATTATGAAGGCTATCACAACCAGTCGGAGAACAGAGCGCCTCGCCAAGAGAAAACAGGTTAATCAATGGATGTGTGATAGAGCGGTAAATGAACATATAACGCAAAAGGAGTGGTGGAGATAATGAAACAAATTAATTTATTTGGTAAACAATTTGCCCCAGATACAAATAATCAAAAATACTCATCAAAGATTGAAGCACCTATTTATGAACCTAAAAACAAAAAGCCTCACGTTTTAGAACTTTGCGATGAGACTAAGACAAGACGGTTAATTAGAGAAATTAAGGCTTCAATGATTCCTGATGAGGAAAAAGAATTCCTTATAAAAGCAGCACAAAGACATCTCGTGTTCAATTATGAAAAAATTGCTGATTATTATGCTCATTCTTCGCCTGAGATGCAAGACCTTATGGAGAAAAGCGGATTAGTCATCATAGATTTCTACAAAGCGATAGAATACGGATACGTAAAACTTTCTGAAGACATTCAAAAACAATACTTGGAAGAATATGGATCTTAAAGAATTTTGTGTTTTCATCATATCACATAACAGACCGCACGATGTCTATACTTACGAAACATTAAATAAATATAACTACACTGGTGATCTGTTTATAGTTTTAGATGACGAAGACACCGCAATAGAAGAATATCGCCGCTTATATCATAATAAGATATTAATTTTTAACAAAAAGAATATTGCCGACCTAACAGACGAAGGGAATAATTTTGATAATAGAAGAACCACAACCCATGCAAGAAATGCCTGCTTTGACTTAGCCTACCAGCGTGGATATGAATATTTTCTTGTATTAGATGACGATTATACCGTTTTCAGATATAGATATATTAATCATTATATAACCAAAGGATATGTAAACAACCTCGACAAGTTATTTCAAAACACACTTCAATTTTATAAAAACACTGATTTTTTAAGCGTGGCTTATGCTCAAGGTGGTGACTTTATTGGCGGGGAATCATGTGGAATGTTAGGTAACTATTTATTGGTTTCACGAAAATGCATGAATTCTTTTTTCTGTTCAATATTTAGAAGATTTTGGTTCATAGGGCAACTTAATGAAGACGTTAATACTTATATAACGCTCGGCACAAGAGGCAACAAATTTTTAACTATACCATTTGTTGGATTAGAGCAAAAAGCCACACAAAAAACGAATGGTGGAATGACTGATGCCTATTTAAAATACGGTACTTATGTAAAGAGTTTTACTACCGTAATGATGCAACCAAGTAGCATAAGTGTAGGAATGATGGGTTTTACAAATAACAGATTGCATCATAGAACAAACTGGAAAACAACCATTCCCATGATAATTGATGAAAAACACTCTATTAATGCAAGTAAACGTTTAGGTCAAGGGGCATTACCATTATGACGGCTATCACAACCAGTCGGCGAGATAGCAGGGCTGTTGTATGTTTTAGCTCCGCACCCAGTTGGAGAGGGGCAAGAGTAAAATAATTGAAAGGAGATCACTATTTAGCATTTGTGGGTAGAGCGGGGTCGGAGTCTTT
>JAKPKU010000264.1 GCA_029553545.1 Candidatus Cloacimonadota bacterium | reverse complement strand
CCACAACATAACTGGATTACGCTTGAAATTCTTTAAATCCCAACCGTCAACTGAAATGATTTCACCCTGTCGGTCAATCGTTTCTTCCGAAGCGATAGCGATTTTTTCTTTTATAACTTCACCTTCTTTTTCAACTTCAATGTCCTCGACAACAACATCGAGGTATTTTACTTTGCCCTCTTTTTGTAACTGTGCAATTCTATCTTCCATAATTTACCTCTGGCTTTTTAAATATCTAATATTAGTAATTGATCCTTCACGATTTCTAGTTAAAGTAACTGTCAACTTGTATTCCTTAAATATGTATTCAATCTGTGTAATTAGATCCATCGAGTTTCGGTTGATCGCCACTTCTTGCGGGTAATCCTCTTTTTGTAAGACCTTGAGTAATGGTTGTAACAGTTGCTCGGTGTTCTTTATTTCAAATTTGTCGGGTATTTTAATTTCCTTTTGCTTTGGAAAGTTTTTGACACTAACCTCACTAGGGAATTTGATTTCATTTAAATTGTTGACTTTGACATCATCGGGAACATTGACAGTAACCTTTTCAACCTTAACCGGATTTTTAATTTCTATCTGTTCTGGAAATTTGTTTTTCTTTACTTCACTGATTAACTCTTTGATCTGGTCTGCAAGTATTCCAAACTCTTTGCTATTTTCTAGCTTAACTTTATCCAGTTTATTCTTCTCGATCTTTTTAATCTTTTCATCAATTCGTTTTTTGACCTCATTATCTGGATATTCTTTAAGTAGTTTTTTAAGTTGTGATATCTTCATCTTTGAGTATTTCGTCTAGTTTTTTTTCTAAAAGCTCCATTTTCTTGTCTGGCTCTACCTTTTTTGTGTCCTCAGTAACAGGTAAAACATCACATCGACACTGGGGGTGAAGTGGCGGAGCTTCAACTGCAAGATAATCAAATTTGATTGAAGATTTTGCTTCACCCTTAAACTCATCACCCAAGTTGAAGTAATTTTCATTTAAGTCAACAATTTTACCCTGCATAGCTCTACAATAAGGGCAGACCCTTTCGTCTAGTGCAGTGAACCATCTTTTGCCATAAACAACACCGCTCTGTTTGTATGCCTCTATTTGTGCAAAACCTATCGATCTAGCAAGTTCGGTTCTAACAATTCTCTGAGCGTCATATTTTGAAAACTCACTAAACCAACTGCGGATATTCTTCGAGATTTTATCGTAACTCAAGCCTTTACTAGCACCATCGGCAATTATTTCAGCGACTTTTGTTCTGACAGTTTCAGTAAATGTCTTGGCAGCTTTCAAAGTAGTTTCAGTAATAAAGTCTTGTATAATATCAGTCCCGGATATAAATTGTTGATCTCGCTGTAACAACTCAAGTGCTTCTTTCCCGACTAATGTAATAAGTTCGGCTTCTGATACTCCCAATACAGCAGAAACATCTTTTTCATAATCACCCTTAAACTCAAATTTCTTTTTGCGTGAAGTAGCGTCCTTTTCCATTGACTTTAATATTCCAAGTATCTTATCAATAGTCTTGGGTTCTATTCGTGCCAGATGTTCGTTGTTCTCAGCGTGAAACTTCTCGGCAACATCATCAGTTATTTTATCGGTGTATTCGTATTTTCTTTTAACCAAATCCCGAGCCATCTCTTTAACTTTCTTTTCTACCTCTTGACGGAATTTCTTTAATCTCAAATCTCGGTTGTTGATTTTAGCGATAACTTCCTTGTATTTTTTGTTAAGTGCTTTACCTGTACCCTTTAAGACCTTAAAAGTCTTTTCTGGGGCGTTCTGTGGGGAATTCTGTGGGGAATTCTGTGGTGTTCCTAGAGGTACTTGCGACATCGGCATATAGATTAAATCACCACCATCAACAGGGTCTAATCCTTCTTCTTCTCGAAGTTCATTTATGGTATACACCCGGTTCAATCCTATTTCCCATTTCTTGAATTTCAGTTCTTCACTTTCAGGTAGCGGATCTTCAAACCCCAAGAATAAATCCTTTCCAAATAATGGTACTAAAAATTCATTTAAGTAATCACATATTCGCTGCATCTTGGGTTTGATAGTAGATTTAATATGCATATATTCAGACGCTTCAGCATTAGCACGATTGACATCATCGACAATACCCAAAGACATTTTGGTATTTCTAAACATCGCCATTATCTTATCTCGTGTCCACTTTTGACCCTCTAAAAAGTCCATATCTTTAGCTGACATTTGAATTTGTTGGTATTTAAGTCCAGCTTCCAATACAGCCACTCTTTGAGAGTTATCTATCCGACCAAATTTCTCATACCATTTCTGTTGTAGTCTTGTGAGTATATCTTTGTCCAAGGATTGATCAGTCATAAGTACCGCATCAGGTCTAGCAGAATTGTAGAAAAAGTTTCTATTCCAGCGAGTAGAAAATTCGTTAACCATTATAGTATCTTTGGCTGCTTCGATCACTCCCATACCCCTATAAGCATTGGTTGGGTTGGGTATTCGTAAGAATAGTATTTCCCACGGAGCAAAAGTCATAGCATCTTTACCCGGTACTTCATATTTATATGCGTAAACATATTCATCTTTTTCAACATCGCCGGGGATTATTCTTAAAAAGTCAGGTCGTAAAATCCACATTTCAGTTGGTACTGAATTGGCGTTAGTCTTTCCAGCCAGATAAACTGGACACTCACCCTGTAACAAAAGGTAAGTGGTAATCATATATATAAATTCCCACTTGGTTTGAAAAGAATTAACCCTATAAATCAGCTCTAAAATAGGGTGCTCTTTGATTTCTTCTATCTTTTCGCCTTTGGAAAGTCGATATAATTCAAACTGAATATCAGCCACTGCCTCAGCGATAACATTTACATTAGTATAGACCCAGTCCTCGTATTTCTTCCAATACTCCTGAGCAAACATCGGAGGCGGTTCGCCATAACCTGTTTTAAGCACAGTAAAATCAAACTCTTTGGCTACCATATCAAGTTTGGTTTCAGTAGCATCAAGTTTAGTAGATAGTGCTTTAATCTCGCTGTCCTTTTCGGACAATTTACTTTGAAATTCCTCTTTTATTGGTTGAGTGAAGCGATCTAATAGTCCCATAGTTATAGAAAATTAATATCAATTTTTGGTTTGTTATTGAATTGTGAGTAAGCGTATTCTGCCAAAGCCCAGCTATCACAGTAATCATCATGAGCGTTAGGAGCGTCTGGGTGGTGGCAAGATAAGAATTCTCCCTTATATTCTCTTTGCAAGTCCAGCATTTGCGATCTAAACTTTTCTGCTTCCTTCGTCTCAATTCTAGGTAATTCTGTCAAGAGCTCACGAACAACTATCATTAGATTTTTATACATCGTGTCTTTAGATTGTAGTGAAAACTTAACCCTATATAGTCCATTTAACTCTGAATTCCATCGTGTGTGTCTTTCAAACATATCTGGCATAAAATCACCCTGACCAGTAGAATCTATCGCTACCGCTTTTATAGAGTATCGAGATAAAAAGTCTTTTATAATATCGAATTGATCTTGGTAGTTATCTCCTTGGAGTTCTAGCCAGTTTATAAGTTGTTTTTTGCCTTCATTAATTCTGACGATTGTTACCACAGTTGAATCGGGATTTTTAGCTGTATCAATACCAGCGAAACAATCCCCGGAAGTGAAATTGTTACATCTTGAGTAAGGTTGAACCATCTTGTCTAACTGCTCCCAAGTGATAAACTGACCTTGACCGATAATCCACTTTAATTTATATGGTCTTTGAAACTCGTCTGAATCTTCACCAAGTAATACTCGATCTTCATTTACAGTTTGCCTATAAACCAAATGCTCTACATTACCAGTCTTTTCGTAAAGTTTTTGTCGTTGTTCTATGATCTGATCACAGTCATAAACTTTAGCTCGTCCATCTCTAATTAGTTTATAAAAGTAACAAATTTGTGTTCCAGCAGTACCAACAAATATCCTCGGAGCATTAGTAGCAGCACCCATTGGAAAGATATCAGAAATCATCTCTTGGTCATCAATCCCCTGTGATTCTTCAAATATTATTAAGTTAAGTGTTTTTGATTCTGGTTGTGATGTTTTGGTTACCGGAAAGATATAACACTCACTCAAATAATCCCCGCAAGGTATTCGTAGTGTTTGAGCATTAGCTTCAATGGGTTTGAATTCCATCATCATACCAGTTTTGCCTAATACATTTTTTAATCGATCAAAGTCAGTTTTAGCCTGTTCTCTTTGTGGTGCAAATATTCCAACTGAAAAATTATCCTTATATATTAAGGGGATATAGTTCATTAAAAATTCAACTGTGTGAATCAAAGCAGTAGTTTTGCCACTTTGACGGGCAAACTCAACAGCTATCTCAATCGTTTTGAGTTTCTTTATTTCTTCTTCATTACAAGACTTGATCGCTTCATAATTTTTTACTACCGCTTCTATTATTAGGTCTGAAAACTCGGTTTGATAATCATAAAATTCAATCTCCTGTAATTTCAGGTGTTTGTCCCTCAATTCTTTTAGTTTCGTTATCATCTACAAGCCCCATCCTTGTTAAAATTTCTAATCTAGTATCTATTGATCCCGACATTTCGACTGGTTGTTTCGGCATACCGTCTATTCGGTTAATAATGTCCTTTATCATTGAAACATCACCAGCCAGTACCGCCTTTTTCATTATTTTATCTATTAAGAGTTCAAGATAAGTTCTTTTTTCTTTGTTATTTGGAAAGTCAGCGACTTTATCAAGCTCTCTTTTAATGGCATCAACAACAGAAACCCCACCCTGCGGTCTACCATTTGGGTTTGGGCTTTTACCGCCTGGTAGGAATTTACCTAATTCGTCTCTTTTCACGCCATCACTCATTTATGTCTACCTTTATTAGTTCGTCAGCTTGAATATTCATCAGCTCTTTAAGCGATTGGTCTGTTACCAATACAAGTTCGTATTCAACATCATTTGACACTGTTGATTTTCTAGTTAGCCTTTTTATTTGAGCCTCGAACCTCATCTATAAACTCCTTCATTTCTTTTACACTTTTTTCTACATTATATTCTTCCCTAGCATATTCTCGCTTTTCTTTGCCCTCTTTAGTTCGTGCTTCTTCAGATATAAACCTCTCTAATTCTTCTAGATTCTCAGCCACCGGAAGCCCAAGTAACCAACAGGTACTTTTGCGATTATCAGACTTAAACCGATGATAAACCTTAATTGATCTTGGAAGTAAAGCAAAATCAGCTTCGATCATTTCCCAGTTGTTTTTGGTTGGGTTTTCATTATCGTACTTTACAAACTTTTCTTGATTGTAAAAGTTGATTTCGTTCTCATCGTCAGCCAAAGACACTTTGGTGTTTGAAATGTACTTGATTTTAAGTCCCAGTCTTATTAAATGCTGTAATACCCGAGCATCAACTAAAGCGTGGAAATTTTGAGCATAACCAAACCATAATACCATTTTAGCATTTCCTCGATGGATTTTGTTTTCCTTAAATTCATTTATATCATGGCGGTCTTTTATTACTCTGACAGGTTTACCAAATTGCTTCATAAAATCAGCCATCTCTTGTGTTGGGCAAGTTACCCCATCAACCAGGTCGGTCATTTCCCTGACATGATCACCACTTAACCAATCAGGATCACAAATATCAAGTATTTTAGTACCTTTAAAGTTTCTAGCGTGTTCTTTCCAGTATGCTTTTTGATAAATTACTGTGTCATACTCCCTGCCGGAAGTGAAAAGCTCTGACCCTTTCCAATACTTAATTAGATTTTTAGCTCGGATTTTTGATGACCCTGCTTGTTTGCCATGAAACTGATCGTAGGTTATAAACCCCGTAGATATTTTTTCTTCCATTTATCAGCTCCTTTTAATCCTTTAATTGTATTGATTGTCGTTTCTAAATATCCATCAACCGAGAATATTTCAGCTTCAATAAACCTAACTACCATGTTACAAGTCATACATTGATAAGCAGTGTCGTGAACCTTTTTTAATAAGTGATGTTCACATTGATCAGTAGTTTGTTTTATTACTGGTCGTTTTTTTAACTCTTTAATAAGTTTGTCAATTTGGTCTTTATCAATACCTTTTTCCTCAAGGTCTTTTCTAACCTTATCTAATTGCTCTGGTGTTAAATCTTCTAATTCTTCTCTCATTTGCCTCCTATTACTTTTTCTAAATACTTTTTCCAATCATCAGCAAAGCGATCAAAATGTAGTTTTTCAATAGCAGTTTGTTTGCCCTTTTGCCCAATTTCAACCGCCTCATCAAACCTATAATGGATTAAATCATTTATTAATTTAGCTATCATAAATGGATCTTGATCAACTAAAAACCCGTTTTCACCATCTTTAATAATCTCATTTATTCCGTGATTATCAGTAGAGATAACACAGCACCCAGAAAACATCGCTTCTGTTCTAGCTCTTGGCATCGGTGAGTTGCCAGTCGGATTGAAGTAAATAAGTGATCTACCTAACATATTTCTATAAGCGTCAAAATAATTAGGATATTCGCCATCACGCTCTGATGAATAATTTACAGGAGCGTGTATTAAATCAATCCCATAACTAATACGAAGCTCAGTCCTCACCGCTTCCAATAGTCTGCGTCCATAATACACATCGGACATACCAGCTTCACTTTGGGCAATAAATACTCTCGGCTCTTTTGGTAGATCCCACCAATCTTCTGGCTTCATACCATGAATAATATAATCGCCGAATCCCCATTGTTCACAGGCTTCTTTAGTATTAGATAAGTGAAAATTATCCCCAATAGATTCACGCACCCCGGTGATGGTTTCCATCTTTCCTTTAATAACAAGTTTCCCCCCATTAATAATAATGTCAGGTGTCATACCAGGTACATCTAACATCGGTGTCCCATGATTCAAAACAATTTTAGGAATATCAGTAATGACTTCGTTCAATTCCTTATACAAATTACCCTTCTTGATCCCCGGCTGAACAATCTGCTGATCAATATGAAGTAGTGCAGCATCGTATTTCCCCGGCTCATAATGAGTTACTAAATTAACATTAGGAAATTTCTCTATACCTCTTAACCAATAGTGAGTTTTGGTCCATTTGCGATAATGATTGATTAGAAAATCCCACTCAATGAAAGGCAATCTCACCAGCTCTAGGTCGTGTCCCAAGTTTAACTAGTGCCAGTTGTGACCAAACAGGCGATATTTCTTCCCTGTATCACAACTGGCTTTTTTGTCAGCATTTTTCATACTTGGCATCTCCATATTAAAAGTTTAAATTAAAGTTATGAGTAAAATCAAAGTCGTGCGAACAAAGTCTAACATTATTATAAAATGCCTTAATTGTGGAGCTGATTTTAGAATTTACCCCTTTGAAGTCGGAAAAAGGAAATTTTGTTCTACTAAATGTAATGGCTCTTATTATGCCGAACAATATAGCCGAGAAAGAATTGGCAGTGGCAATCCTATGTTTAATAAAAAACCCTGGAATTATAATGGTGGCAATCAAAGAAAATATGATCATAAATACAAGGTTTGGCGTGAAAGTATAATTAAAAGAGATCAAGCAAAGTGCCGAGGCTGTGGTAAGACAACAACCGGTAGCGACTGTATTGTCCACCATATACTTCCGTACAAAGAATTTCCCAATGAGAGATTTAAGAAAAATAACGGCATTACCCTTTGCCGAAGTTGCCATAACAAATTTGATGAAGGAATAAAGAAAACCCAGTTCTAACTTATATTTTGTCATACATCCTCCATAGTAGATTTTTCATATCTAATATTTCGTCTTTTTTTCTAAACCTCGACTTCGATCCAGAAAGTTGGGTAACTTGTGCTTTTTCGTTCCATAAACACTTAATACCATTTCGATTCATACGAGTTACAATCTCCTGTGTCATACCACCATATTTGTTTATTCGTTCACAAAACATACCGGCTTTAATCATTGTCGATCTTTTAATAAAAGAAACATTTTCAACAAAAGACTTCTTGTTGTTGTTCTTATTGGCACACAAGTATGAGTTATCCTCAATTTTATTAATAAACTCTTGGATTAAATCCTTTTTCGGCAACCAGCGATCATCATTAAATAAAAGGTATTCCCCGGCTGAATTGATGATCCCGATATTACGAGCTTTCGCCAACCCATATCCTTTACAGCGAGTATTAAAATACCTTATTGTTACACCAGTCTGACGGAAGTTTTTAACTACCTGTTCATTTAGATCAGGTTTATCAGAACCATCATCAACTACAACAATTTCGATATTCTTCCAATTATTATCCAAATACGCTTCTAAAATCTGCTGTAAATTATCAGCTCGATTAAATGTATTTATGATCACCGAAACTAAATCTTCTTTATACAAGGCACTATTCCATATCTTATATAATTTCCAAGCTCTGCGATAAACATTTTTCTCTTTGATTATATTCCATGCTTTATCACGCATTGAAAGTCGCAATTCTCGATCTTCCATTAAGTTTTTTATTAGTACCTTTAATGCTTCCTCGTTTTCTGGTTCGCTATCGTGGACTAAAATACCTTCTTGGTTGACATCGGGGATATAACCAATAGGTCGAGTGATAATAGGAACTCCAACACTCATACACTCTAGCATCGGTAATGTTCCAGTTTCAAAGTTATCAACTGAGTTACAAACATGAATAGCCGACTTATTATAAATCTCTATTAATTCCTCATCACTAGCATCAACTGCCATTATCGGTTTGTATTTTAGTATTTCAGAATAATAGTTCTGGTCAGATATTCTACCAACCAAATAAAACTTATACCCTAATTCACTACAAACTTTCGCCACCGGCAAAATTCCTTTTTTACCCTCGATTCTAGCGGCACACATAACAACTGATTTTTCTTCAGTATAGTCAGGATTCCACTTAAATTTATTGACATCAACCGAAAGCGTTACCACTTCAACATCTCTTAAAACTCTTTTTTGGGTCAGGTTAGAAACGATATTCTTTTTATAGTGAGACCAATCCTTTGCCATTAAATCATAAGGATTATGATGTGATAAAACAGCTGGGATTTCCTTGTATTTAGGCAGTAATTCAAACAACTTTTCCCCCGACTTCCAGTATTGAATATCTAATAAATCTGGTTCGAATTCCTCAATAGCCTGTATCTCTTCAAGTGATGGTCTTTTAGGGTGTAAACTTAAAACTTTTATATCTAAAAAATCCAACTCTTTTCTTACATCTTCAGCCATACGCCAGATAGCTGACCCGACTTTATCAACAATAGTTAATATTCGCATTTCACCTCTCCTATTCCGTTCGCCTTTTTGTGAACGATTAGTTTAAAATTATTTTCTTTTACAAATTCATCAACCGCT
>JAKPKU010000158.1 GCA_029553545.1 Candidatus Cloacimonadota bacterium | reverse complement strand
CAGTATTTTCTATGCCATCTAACATCTCAGCGATATTTCGTGTAACTTCTTGAATACCTTGGCTCACTTCGATAGTATTTCTGGTAATTTCTTGTACACCCAAATTTGCAGCTTCACTGCTTTTAGCCATTTCTGCAGAGGCAGTAGCGGTTTCTTGTGCATTGTGAGCGATTTCACTTACCGCTTTTCCTGCTTCATCGGTGCTTTTCTTTATTCTACCAGCATATTCGACCACTTTGGTGATTTGCCCTTGAACTTGAGTAGCTGAATTAGACATTCTGCCAGAAGAGTGGGCAATCTCATTGGTGGTAATATTTTGTTCTTCTACACTGGCAGCGATCACTGTATTAATTTCATTGAGATTATTTATTATATTTGTGATATTGCTAATGCTTTCTGTGCTATTCTGAACAGCTTTTTGTACTTCATTAATTTGGTTGGCAATATTTGCAGTTGCATCAGCGGTTTGTTTTGCAAGAGATTTTACTTCATTTGCCACGACTGCAAAGCCTTTTCCTGCATCGCCAGCACTGGCAGCTTCAATAGTAGCATTTAGAGCGAGCATATTTGTTTGATCTGCGATATCGGTGATCAGCTTGACAATTTTGCCAATTTCTGCAGAAGATTTTTGCATCTCTGCCATAACGGAGTTGGCTACTTCGGCTTCTTTTGCAGCTTTGAGAGAGATGTCAGATGCTTGATGAGTGTTTTTAGCAATTTCTGCAATAGTGGCATTCATCTGCTCAATCGCAGAAACGACGCCTGTAATTTCATTCACTAATTCGCCAATAGACCCGCCTGCTGTCACCATATTATTATTGAGTTTGCTAATATCTATAACAGCTGTATTTACATTATCAGTTGTAGTTTGAGCAACGGCGGATACTTGTGAAATACTGGTTGCCATCTCTTCAGTCGTAGCAGCAACGGTTGATACAGAGGTGCTCGCTTCTTCTGCCGCATTGGCAATCATATTAGCATTCGAGCTAATCTGCTCAGATGAAGCTGAGACGAGTTGCGATTGTGCGTTCATTGAGCTTGCTTGCTCAACCAGGTTATTGGCAGTTTGTCCGAGTGATTGGCTGTTTTGATTCAGAGCAGCCACATCTTTGGCGATATCAGTAATAATGCTATGTATTTTGCCGATAAAGGTATTAAAATTAATTGACGCTTCTCCAATTTCATCTCTGCTTGTTATTTCTAATCTTTTGGTGAGATCTCCTTCACCTTCAGAGATATCTTTAAGATTTGCATTTAATCTATTAATAGGGATGGATATTGTCTTTGCTAAGAAAACTGAGGAAAAATAAGCGAGAATTAAAAAGCAAACTACAGAGATAATTATAGAGGGTGTTGCATAGTCAACTATATTTTCTCAAGAAATCTATTTAAAAAAAGGCATAAAATTAATGTAAATATCTCTTGACAAATAAGTTAGGAGGTTTATATTGGTACTTAATCAACCACAAGGAGATAAGAAATG
>JAKPKU010000157.1 GCA_029553545.1 Candidatus Cloacimonadota bacterium | reverse complement strand
TATCAACAACTACCATTAGTTGTTCCAGATCCATCAATCAATTTTACGAAGCGAAATTACCCATCAACTCTGCTCTCAGTTCTAACAACCCATTATTCTTCAAGTCTGTAAACCTGAGTTATGCATTATTCAACACCCTCTTAGGGTTAAAGCCTTTGACAAACGGTTCCATGGCACATAGATCAAGATAATCAACTTTTTTTTAAACAACACACTACAACGCACTTTCTAAAGCACTTGCAATACTGTTCCATGGCACTCTATCACAACTGGTACATTCTTTTTTTTTAACAACACACGACAACACACTTACAACACACTGTAACACACTTGGATTTAAGGCTTTTGATAAATAGTTCCATGGCACATAGTTGCTGCCAATGCATATAACGACCACTGACCGCCTGAGAAGGTGAAAAGCGAAAGTGTCAAAACACCTGTCTCCTTGACACAAACAGACATCAACAAAAAAGCAGAATAAATCTCCTTTTGATTCCCTTTTGATTCCTATTAGATTACCTTGCATTCTCCAAGATAGCAAGGGGAATGTAACGGGAATCAAAGGGGTAAATGTCTGACATATTATCATTTACGCTATTGAGTTAAAATTTTGTAAAAAGAGAACTATTTGGTCCTCGCTCCATTGCGATTTGGTACTTTATTTCGCAACGAAGTGAGGATCAAAATCGTGTGTTGTCTGGTTTATTAAAAAAAGAAATGTATCAGTTGTGTTAATGTCTCATGGAACAGTATTGCAAGTGCTTTAGAAAGTGTGTTGTAGTGTGTTGTTTAAAAAAAAGAAATGTATCAGTTGTGTTAATGTCTCATGGAACAGTATTGCAAGTGCTTTAAAAGGTGTGTTGTAGTGTGTTGTTTAAAAAAAAGAAATGTATCAGTTGCGTTAATGTCTCAAGGAACATTATTGCAAGTGCTTTAAAAGGTGTGTTGTTAAAAAAGTAACCATATCCATCTGGTATCAATGCTTTTATAGATTTATTAAAAATTGTTTTGAACATATGTCAAAAAGTACTTGACAAGATTAGCCTACTGTATATTCTGGACATATGTTCATAATGAAAATGAACATAAAAATTATAAAGGAGGATGCATTATGCCACGTGGAGACGGATCGGGACCTTTAGGACAAGGACCTTTAACTGGACGTAGAATGGGTAATTGCCAAGTAAGCAATGAGAGAGGCGGATTCTTTAGAGGATTGGGTTCTTTTTTTGGTTATGGTTGTGGCAGAGGTCGTGGAAGGGGATTTGCTGGACAAGGAAGAGGCTTTAATAATAGAGGCTATGGTCAAAGAGATTACTTTGCAGAATATCCAGAAAATCAAATGCTTAGTAAGGAACAGCAGGTTGACTTGCTGAGAAGCCAAAAAGTTCAATATGAAGAAAACTTAAAGAGGATTAATGAAGAACTTGATAAGTATAATGACAATTAATAGTTTTAAAAAGGATTGAGATATGAATAGACCAAGACAAGGGCGACCACGCAAAGGCAGGCGAGTATGTTGTTTGCCGGATAATACAGAGTTTGGAGCGATAGACAGTAATGCAAATTCCGACCAGATAATCTATTTACATGTAGAAGAATATGAGTGTATCCGCCTAATTGACTATGAAGGGCTGATGCAAGAAGAATGTGCAGAATTAATGAATGTTGCAAGGACTACTGTGCAAAGGATATACTTTGGAGCACGTAAGAAGATCGCTGATGCTTTGGTTAATGGTCATATTTTAAAAATTGAGGGTGGCAATTATGAGCTCTGTGAGAAGAGTCCACAGAGCTTTGCTTGCCACAGATGCCGTATGAAACAAGATAAAGATAAAAAGGAGAAAATTATGAAAATAGGTATTCCTGTTAATGAAAATAATAATCAGGCAGGCATTTGTTCATCTTTTGGCAGAGCACCATATTATTTAATCTATTCAACTGACACAAAAGAATATAACTATCTTAATAATCCCGCTGCAAATGCACAAGGCGGCGCAGGGGTAAAGGCTTCGCAGTTCTTAGTAGATAATAATGTTGATGCTGTGCTCACCCCTCGTTGTGGCGATAATGCTGCTGAAATTCTATTAGCGGCAAAAGTCGATATTTATAAAAGCAATGGCGAATCAATTACAGATAATATTGCAGCCTTTGAAAAGAATGAGTTAGAAAAACTTGACCAATTCCATGGCGGATTCCATGGGCATCATGGTTGATTAATATGAAAATCGCTATATTGAGTGGAAAAGGTGGAACAGGGAAGACTCTCGTATCGGTAAATCTTGCTAAAGCTTTAGACACAGCACATTATATCGACTGCGATATAGAAGAACCTAATGGGCATCTTTTTTTTAAGCCATTAATAGATAAGAAACATGATATATCAGTTAAAAAGCCTTTGGTAGATCATGATAAGTGTACAGCTTGCCGCAAATGCGTTGAGGTCTGTAGATTTAATGCATTGGCATTGATAGGCGGTAAGATCAAGGTTTTTGATGATATATGTCACTCTTGCGGTGCTTGCTCCATCTTATGCCCAGAAAAAGCTATCACTGAAATTGATAAAGTCATTGGCTATGTTCAAGAAGGTATGGCTGATAATGTAAAGGCAAGTAGTGGATTTATGAATGTAGGCGTTGCAAATGGTATTCCTTTGATTAAAAGCTTGTTAAAAAATGCAAGTAAAGATCTTGATGTGGTGATTGACTGTCCTCCAGGCAGTGCGTGCTCGGTAATGGAGAGCATTCAAGAGGCAGATTATTGCGTATTGGTAGCAGAACCGAGCATTTTTGGGGCACATAATCTTGAGATGGTTTATGATTTGGTCAAGCTATTTAATAAAAAGCACGGTGTGGTTTTAAATAAGAGTTTGACAGGAGATAATCCCTCTGCAGAGCTTTGCCACAAACATCAAATACCTATCATTGGAGATATTCCTTTTGAAAAAAGAATCGCAGAAATGAACTCTAATGGAGATATAATCATCGATAAAGACGACCACTATAAACAGCTTTTTTATGAAATACTTCTCAAAATTAAAGAGGAGGTTCAATTGTGAAACAACTATTAATACTGAGTGGTAAAGGTGGCACGGGTAAGACAACAGTTGCCAGCGCTTTTATCGAATTGGCAAATGCTAAAGCCTTTGCAGATTGTGATGTCGATGCACCAAATCTGCACTTGCTAATGTCGCAAGATACAAAGTCTGTAAAAAAAGACTTTTATGGTATGGATAAGGCAAATATCGATCAAGATAAATGCTCCAGCTGTGGCATATGCTTTGAACACTGCCGCTTTGATGCTATTTTGCAAGAAGAAGGTAGGTTTATTGTAGATGACTTTGCCTGTGAGGGTTGTGCTCTTTGTTATGAAATTTGCCCCGAAAAAGCTATCACAATGGTTCCTTGCGTGATAGGTGACTTAGAGTTCTATAAAGATGATAAAGTCTTCTCAAGTGCCAAATTGAGAATGGGTAATGGTAATTCTGGTTTATTGGTCTCAGAAGTTAAAAAACAAATGAAAGAGAACAAAATAGATCAGACAAAGCTGGCAATAATCGATGGCTCGCCTGGTATTGGATGCCCTGTAATAGCGTCTTTGAGCGGTGTTGACTTAGTACTAATAGTCACAGAGCCCAGCTTATCAGGTATGAGCGATCTAAAAAGAATAGTACAAACAAGTAAAAAACTGCAAGCAAAGCCAGTAATCTGCATTAATAAATACGATACAAATGAAGAAATCACTGAAAGAATAAAAGTGTATTGTCAAGAAGAGGAGCTCGCTTTTGTTGGGCTTATACCTTATGATATGCATGTGATTCAAGCAGTTAATCAAGGGAAGAACATTGTGGAGATCGACTGCAAAGCAAGTGCAGCAATAAAAGAAGTATTTGAAAATACAATAAAACACATATTTTAAAAAAGGAGATGCTTATGAAAATAGCAGTAGCATGTGAAGGCGAATTTGTGACAGAACACTTTGGACATTGTGAGAACTTCTATATCTTTGATACAGAAGGCGAGCAAATAATTAAAAGCGAATCAATACCAAACCCAGGACATAGACCTGGCTTTTTGCCAAACTTTTTAGGTGATTTAGGAGTAAATGTAATTGTCTCTGGTGGTATGGGCGGCGGTGCAATAGATATTTTCAATGAAAGAAATATCGAAGTAATCGTCGGTGCATCAGGTAAAGCAGAAGACCTTGCAAAGAGCTATCTCAAAGGAGAGTTGAAATCAACTGGGTCTGTATGTCATCATCATCATCATGATGAATAATGGCGCAAACTTTACTGTTTTAGAATTGGAAAATAGGAGCAGGTAAAAATGCGATTTTGTCGTGGGAATATACCTTGCTTCGTATGAGTAAGTAAAAATATCTGTCGATTCTTGTGAATAGACAACTCGGCTCCCAAAAAACGGGAGCCGATTTTTTATTAATATATTTTGACTTAATAATGATTACTCACATATAGAGGGATTGTTTTTAATGTGTATTTTACCATTTTGATTTGCTGACTTGAAGAATAATAAAGCTTAAAAAGTGTATTGTAGTATAGAGAAAGTTGTAACTACCTTTAAAAAAACCTTTCACGAATGTGAAAGCTCCTAACCCGCAGCGTAGCGAGGACCAAAGGTGTGTTGTTAAAAAAAAAGGAATGTATCAGTTGCGTAAATGTCTCATGGAACAGTATTGCAAGTGCTTTAAAAAGTGTGTTGAAAAATAAAAAATCACCCCTAAACCCGCTTGTAGTAGTCATCTGCTGAATTAGATAAAAATAGTTTTCAAAAAACCTCGTTTTATAAGCCCTATATATATAGAGGGTATTGTTTTTTTTATTTCATAATACAGATTTAATCTTTTACAATTTGTCTGGATTTACATTATGCATATTGCTTTTTTGTATTATTTTTCAATGAGATTGACAGCTTTAGTGAGGCTTTTTACCTAAATCAAGCTGTATTTTTCATTATTTACCCCTGCCCAAATCCAATTAATTTTCATTATTGAGATTATATAAGGGGGGAAGAAATAGATGAGAAATGAGCAAGTGATAAGGAAGCCACTACTGGAGCTTCTTTGGAAGCATTTTGAAAAAAATGAAATTGTTGAGAAATTCATCGAAAAAGTACCTTTTTGGCAATAATTGTTGAGAAATTTCATAATCTGTATTTTTCTCAAAAAGTTGGCAATAATTGTTGAGAAATTGAGCATCTGATAAAATGTAAATGAAGCTATATGTCAAAACAAAATATCATCGAACATCGCATCCAGACAAGGTTTAAAAGAGTATCTAAAAACTAAATAAATCAACTATTCCATCAATTCATCACAATGCCAAATGTCCATCTGATGATCTATTTTCTCAAAAAATTACTCTTAAAAAACACAAAATATCACATTCCTGGCACATCAACTGTGCCATTTTTTTTGTCACAACTTTTTTCAAGCTCGTAAAGTATTGATAAATAAAAGAAAGTATCACATGGACATTTGGTTTATCACATGGACATTATTGCAGTTTCGTGCTCGTAAAGTATTGATAAATAAAAGAAAGTATCACATGGACATTTGGTTTATCACATGGACATTATTTGGTCAAAAATCGTGTGTTTTTGATTCTGTAGGCTCGTAAAGTATTGATAAATAAAAGAAAGTATCACATGGACATTTGGTTTATCACATGGACATTTATCACAGTGCCATTTTTTGGTCAAATATCGACTTTTTTATCATAAATTTAGGTGTAAATATTGTTTACAATCGTTTCATCTGAGAGAAAGTAACGTTTAAAAAAAGTTTATTACGTTCTTTTCCCTGGAGAAGATTATCCAAGTTCTCTACTAAATATTGAAGCTACTAATATTCACTTCATCATATTATATTGACTACCTTTTTTGTAGGTCAATGATCAGTTTCTGCGTCGATACCAGGTCTTTCATGCACTGAGCAAGTTCTTGATTAAGCTGGCGACTGTATTCTTTTTCTTGCGAATATGCAGTTTCAAGCTCAGCAATGCTTTTTTTTAATTGGTTAATTTGTTTTTGCAGTTCATCTCGACTTTGTATAAGCCGAGTCTCGATAGTGCTTTTTTCTTCTATTTTTGTCAAGAACATTTCACCTTGCCCAGACAAAAGCCAATTTAGATCAATATTATATGTTTTTCGAATATTATTGAGTACTTCAGCTGACGGTGCTGACGCATTTTTTTCCATTAATGATATAGCAGGCTGCGTAACACCTATAGAGTCTGAAAACGCTATTTGACTAAGCTTTAGCTTTCTCCTAATTTCCTTTAACCTGTCTCCTGTTTTCATTAATATCTCCTAATCTAATAAAAATATACGATTTCAATATAATTTATCTTGACAAATATAATAATACTTATAATCTTGTTTCTATACTAGAAATAAAAGAGGGTTTGTCAATGAAAAAAGATGAAAAATTGAAAATAGCTGAAAAAGCAAGAGTCTACAGAGCGATCAACAGACTGACACAAGCGGAACTCGGCGCATTAACAAAGACATCCCAAAGAGCTGTTTCTTATCTTGAAACAGAGTCAGTAGAAAAGCTCTCTGCCGAAACATGCCAAAAAATAAGGGAGATTGTATGTGGCTGACTGTCAAAGAAGCTGCTAAAAAGCTTGAAGTAACGACAAAAACCATACGTCGTCGCATCAAATCAGGCGAGTATGAAACGAAGTACGAATTATTTGACAACAATCATAATGGAAAGACAAAAACACTCCTTATATATATAGTGGCAGATTTGGAAGTGAAAGAAGCTGAGCAGCCGAGCGAAGAACCCCAACCAGTTGATGGTTGGGTACCGCTCGAATCTGCTACAAGTTTGGCAGGGGTGAGCAAGCGAACACTATATCGCAAGATAAATAACGGAGAAGTCCTTGCTATAAGCCAACCAGATCTAATAGGAAAACCTCAAACAATGATCAAGCTTGACAGCCTCGAAATAGAGAATAAAAGCATAGCTATAGCTGAAATAACAAAGAGCGACGAAGAAAAAGAATTTGCAATGCTTTCTTTCGATGCCAAAGAAATAGCGTGGGCAAGACTCGTTCTTGTACGTACATATAGATCTGCTCGACAAGAAGCAAAAAACAATAAAATAAGTCTTGTAAAAGCGACAGAGAGATTGGTCGAAAGGCTAAATTTCTTGGAAGAGTGTGAACCTGAGATGAGACTACTCGGAAAAGTATCAATTCAAACACTTAGACGTTGGGAAAAAGCATATAGAGACGCAGGGGACCCAGAACTACCTTTGGTTTTAGCCGATGAACGACAAATAAGCACTTCTATAGGAAGACCTAAAGAAACATCAAAAGCATTCAGAGATCAAGTAAAAAAGATGGCATGTGATTTTAGAAATCTACATGCGACAGAAATATACAGATTAATTGAACGTGAGAAAGCGTACGTAGGAAAAGAGATGCCTCTTTCATTGCGAGCGGTATCGTCAATAGTGGCAAAAGCACGTCAAGATGACGTTGCAATGAGCATAAGCAAAGGCAAAAAAGCATGGAAGGATACAGTACGGCCTCATGTACATCGCATCAACAATGCGGCACCAGGCGACATATACGAGTCAGATGGACACAAGATGAACAACTTGATATTGAGTCCCTTCTATGCTCATCGGCCATCCTTCAGATTTCTTGTGCGACCTATAGTAGTAGTATGGTATGACATAGCAACGGGAATGATCGTTGGCTATTGCATGACAGTAGCAGAGACTCCAAATTCAGTGCGTACCTCTTTGCGCGACGCGCTTGAAAACTGGGGCATTCCATCATCAATACGAATTGACAATGGCAGTTCGTATAAGAATACAGATCATTGCCCACACGAATTTGCTGGGCAGCGAGGTAGTAGCCAAGCGAAGACAAAAGCCATAGAAATGATAATCAAAGGGGACATGGGACTCTATCGTAATTTGGGAATCAACTATAGTTTCACGATACCAGGCAATGCAGAGTCGAAGATGATAGAGCCATTCTGGGGCTTTTGTGTCTCTCGATATGAAAAAGCTTTTCCAGTATGGATCGGCAATAAAATCGAAACACGACACGAAGAGCTAAGAAAAACAAACCAAGCGCTTCTTAGGAAATACGGTAAAGCTATCCCCACTTGGGAGGAATATGACCGTTTATTTGGGCTTTTTGTGGCGGAGTGGAACAATGAAAAACGTCCTGTATTAAGAAATGCAGTTGGCGAGAAAATGAGTCCACTCGAGGTATTTGAAGAGCTTTCGCTGAAAAAACTGTCTCGATATGATGCAGACAGATTGATAAGAGATCCATATCCCCAAATCTCCACAGTATCACGTGGAGAGGTATTGGTCAACGGAATCTACTACAGCCATCCAATGTTTTTGGCCTTAAATGGTCGTCGCATCAAGTATTGGTACGATGAAAAGAATATTGGATCTCTTCTGGTAGGATCAGAGCATGGTGAGATGCTGCCAGAAAGGGCAAAAATGGTCATGCCTGGACTACAAGTTGGCGATGACATGGAAGCTTTGGCTGATACGCGCCGTCGTGAAAAAGAAGGCAAATTAGCATATCTTGCGATGCAAGAGCATATAGGTACAGGGAGTATTAGAGCCAAACAAAGAGCACTCGATGAAATGGCAAGTAATACATTAGAAGAGCAAAACAGACTACAAGAATTGCGAAAAGACGACAAGATAAGCCTTGAGGGGCGTCGTTCGATACGCAGAGAAAATAAAAAACAGATAAGTGTCGAAATTACTGATGCACAATGGGAAGAAATACAAGAAAAAGCAATTGCAGACCAGGAACGAGAAGAAAAGGCAGCAGCAGCAAGAAGGGCACAAGAAGCAATTGAAGCTGCGGAATGGGAAGCGACACAAAAAGCCCAGATCCAAAAAAACAGAGAAGAAGAAGAACAAGAATATACCCAGAAGGATCTGGAAGAAGCCTTCCGCAAGCTTGGCATTCAGTAATTAGGTGATCCCTTTACAGACGCATAGAGTGTTAAAGACAGTAAATCATTAATAATAGAATAAACAAAAAAACTATCTGGAGGTAGATGTGAAAAGCATTCTAATTGAAACCACAAATGTAAAAAAGGCGAACAATATGGTTCGTCGTATGCAGATGAAAAAAGGTGCGGATATGACCCTCATATATGGTCATCCAGGTACAGGCAAGAGTCATTACGCCAAGAAAAACTTCGCCCCACAAGGCTGGGGCTACTATAGAATCGAAACCATGGAAACGCCAAAAAGCTTTTTGCGAGAGATATATCGAAGCCTCTCATATGAGTACTCAGGCAGAGAGAACTCCATCAAAGGTGATGGAGCAGCTATGGCCAAGGCGGTCATTGACCTCTTTCAAGATGTCACTTATCAAAGAGAGCAAACTAATAGTGGAACGCCATTAATTTTTGTAATCGATGAGATAAACCTCGCAATACAACACAGAAAATGGCAAATAATAGAGCTGATCCGAGACTTCCGCGACATAGCAGATGCGAAGATCATAATGATAGGAGAAGAAGACACAAAGAAGCGTTTAGAGAAATACAATAGCCACTTTTTCAACCGTTGCTCAAACTTTTGCGAGTTCGACATCGCATCGAAGGAAGACATGACAACAATCATCTCCAAGACAATGGAGATCCAGTGCGACAAGGAGGTCGCAGCAATGCTCGTTCAAAGGGCTAACGGGAGCCTGCATCACCTTGAAGTGCTCATCAAAGAAATGGAGCAAATCGCAATAATGAACGGCTTAAACACTATAGGTGTCAAAGACATCGTCATCAGCACTTCAGCACTAAGGAGTGATAATGAGCAGTAACGAAGAGACAATCAAACGATATTGTATTCAAATTCGCAAGCCGTTTTCCATAGCAGAAGTGGCAGATAATACAAACTTGTCAAGACCCAGTGTGCACTGGGTCTTTCAGAAGATGCTCGAAGATGGCGAGATAGAGCGAGTATGTGCATCAAACCGTCCGAAGCTATATCGGTGGATTCCATTAGGGAAGGCACCCAGACCAAGAACACCAGACAAAAAAAAAGAACGCAGAAAGAGAACCACATTCGATGAAATGCCTGTAGAAGATCTTAGGATCAAGTACGGGACACAATATGAAAACAGTGTATTGTCGATGAGCGAAGAAGAGTACAAGACGCTCATCGGAAAGGAGTCAAAATGAACTATTGCAAAGAAGCTCAATATGACGAGCAAGGATTGTACATGCACAGCCTGATGAAAGATGCAGGCTGGGATGAAAAAGGTCTTCAGGGTTTTCTTGTCAAAAACTTCAGAAAGAGCCACTGGAACCTTATCAACGAATCAGAGCGAAGAAGAGTAATATCGATGCTTCGCAAGTACGCCGCAAAGAACAGGGCAGCGCAACAAGCGGCAAAAGGCAAAAAGCTTAGAAAAAACATAATGGGGCTTTGGACAGCAAACGGATTCACATATTCTGATATGCACGATGCAATGAAAATATGGGGCTATGGAGAATCACTCCGAGCCCTGACACTCAAGGAGCTATATGAGGTTTTTGATTATGTACGCCTATTTTGCTCCGCAAAAAAGGAGACAAAATGACAACAGCACTAATATCTATCGTACTTATAAGCTTAATTGTTTGGCAGAGAAGAATTATCACACGACAGACAAGAACTATTAGAAGACAGAGAAACGCGATTAAAGAGGTTGAAGATGCAAGGGCTGAAAAAGCAGTCCGAAAAGAAATAAAAATAGTGGAGGCAATATGACTAATATGACATGGATTGGGCTATTGATCGTGATAGTGGGATATACAATGTTGTATATCTTATATCGTAGCTATCAAAAAGAAATTGGCAGAGCGAAGAATGAAATGGAATTCTACAAGGGACGATCAAAAGAACTTGATCACAAACTGTTAGATGTAATGGTAGAAAAACTACAGAAGGACGAAGAATTAACAGATGTTCGACAAAAATACGAGGCGTTGAATCACCTCTATAACGTCCTACAGGGGCAGCATTACACTGCACTTGAAAACCTAAGAACATCGAATGCTGTAGTAATGGAGATGATGAGTAAATGAAAACTACAGTGCGGAGGCACTGAACAAGAAAGGATATAAAGATGAACAAAAAAACAACATTTCTCCTGGATGGAGATGGACATTCAGTACCTGTGAAGTATATTGATCCCATTGATCTCGATCGACATATGATGGTTGAGAGAGTTCTTGGCATGGTGCTCTTTCACCAGAAAGAGCTAAGAAAACTCAAGCGGCAAGTTGTGGACCTGGTAGGAGAATACTTGGAGAGCGTAGCCGACCAGTACAGCGAAAAATGGCGAGGAAATGCTGCTTTAATGAACTTTCCTCAAACCAAGATGGTCGACGTGAAGGTTCAGCAGAGAATAGCTTTTGACGAGCGACTCAACATCGCAAAAAGCAAAATAGATAAGTGCTTGGAAAAATGGTCAAAAAACGCAAAGCATGAGCTACGAGCTCTTGTGATGAGGGCGTTCAACGTGGACAAATCAGGCACTGTCGATACAAAGCAGATCCTCGATTTAAGAAAACTCAAATTCGACGATGAGGAGTGGAACGAGGCGATGAAGTTAATCGACGATTCTCTAATGACCGTAGGTAGCAAGGAGTACATCAACTTTCGTGTTCGAGATGATGCACGTGGCAAGTGGGAGACAATATCTCTTCATTTTTCAGCTGTAGAGGTATGGGAGGAACAACAAGATGGGTAAGTTCAATATGTATGACGAGATTATGAAAAAAAACGTCTTATTCGAGCATCCAGAGGTAGAGCTGAAGGGATATTGCAGCGGATATACAGCGAGCTCAATGAAAGAGAACTCCATTGTATTTCAGGATGGAGACGTCACAGTAGAGATTGCACAAGATGTGGTCAAAATCTATCGCAGTGTAGAAGATGGCGAGATAGAGGAGATAATGGAAGCAGATATAGTGCCGACACAGGTAATACGATCTATGATGGCAAGAGTTGCTGAAAAAAAGATAATCGTAACATATTGGAAAGTGGCCGAAAAGGTCAATTTCTCTGTGGCAATATAGAAGGAGGGGAAAAATCGACAAATACAAGCAAACTCAGGCATGCGTAGGGTGCAGTGTTCCACGATGTGAGCTCAATATATGCACCAGAAGTGAAAAACGAAACTGTGCCCTCCGAAAGTACTTCCTCTTGGAAGTGAGCCAAATTCGCCTGAACCGCAGTATAGTCGAAAAATATATGGGAAAACAAGCAGGCGATGACTATGCTGAAAAGCACTTTTTTTGGAGGGCAAAGTGAAACAAAGAAAAGAAAGGGACGAAAAGATTAGAAATCAGATTCAAGAGTACATTACAAAAAACGGATTTTCATTGACAGTATCGCTTGAATTGACTGCGAAGCAGTTTTATCTTTCATACTCTCGAGTGAAAGATATCTACTATGGGAAAAACGTATAGAGTGGTTGTCAACTAATGGTTGACTACCACTAAAAGATGGCATTTCAAAAACAAAAAGGCACCTACGGGTGCCTTTTTTTATGATTTTAAAAATATAAGTTGACAAAAGAGAAGAATTGTTTAAATTGTTAATCAGAAGTGGAGAGAGAGCTTAGCCCTCATTTGATCGAAGCGGAAACGAGTAAATGGCTAAGGTTTACTTAGATTTGTGAGAGAGGCTGCAAAGCCTCTCTTTTTTTATGCTTTTATCATAAATCCCTTTCTTTGTTTGTTTATATAGCTATCCCTTGCAGTAAATATGTTGAAGTACTCTAAGGAGCCATTAACAAAGTCAGCCATAATTATAACATTGTTAGAATACTTTTTAAAATAATATGCTCTTCCTTCTTTTTTATCTGTCTGCCAAATTTCATCTGGAGCCTTGATAACATCTTCAATACAGTACATATGCTGTACTCGTCTTGCCACATTATATTTATCGTATTTTGGATTAACGAGCTTGTTATCATATTTAAGCTTTATTGGTGTATTTGTTGCGTCTAGGATTGTTCTGTCTCCCAGATACTCATTATATGCTTTGAGCATTTCTTCTTTTGACAATCCATCAGTAGGAAAAAGATCAGGGAGTTTGTGTTCTTTCATATCCTGCCATTCTTTTAAATTGAGGTCTTTATATGTTTTTTCGTACATCTGAGGACAGTATCTTTGCCCTGAGTTGTGAATGTAGAGTCTTATTGATCTTGCCGTAATTTGCTCGAAGGATGCTATGTTTTTTGCATCTTCGCATGAAAGCCAAGAGCCAAACAGAGAGTTGTCTTCTCCGGGATTCCTTTGAAACTCTTCTTTTATCTGATAATCAGTGGGCGGCATTTTATTGAAATTGGTATCGCCTGCCGCTTCATCGGCGGCAACAGGTTCGACATAACATCTACATCCCCAATCGTTGGGAGGATAGTATTTTTGCCAAAAAGGATCGTCAATCGCTCTGACAATGCCGTGTAGACCTGCGTGTTCATCTCTCACAGCTTCATCTTCCATAGTTACGTATCTTAAGTATGGAAATATTTCTTTTGTGGTTTGGTAGTTCTTCCACTCCGCAGCCGCTCTTGCGGTATTGATTGCCTGGTAGAAGTTTGTTCTGAGGTGATATGGGTTTTCTGGCTCGAATCCATTGAGCTTTAGTGTTCTCTTAAAATCGTCAAAAGTTGTACCTTGTGTGAATGCTTTTTCAGCTTCTTCTTTGATCATATCGATGAGCGTTTGCGAGGACACACCAGCTACAATAAATGTTTCCGCACGGAAGGCGTGAAGAGCTTCAATGTCCTCCAGAGTCCAATCAATCTCAAAGTATTTTTTGTTTTGTATATTTCTATTACTTTTGCAATCAAGTCTAATTTCAGTATATGTATTCATCACAGATTGATACATTTCGCTTGCTACGGCATGGTAAAGTTCAACAGGGTATTTGATATTTTTGATCTCATTGTATGATTTGGCATTGTTTATTTTCTCTCTTATCTCTTTCAGTTTCCTAATAATAGAGTGGTTGTTTCCATTTTGGAAATAACCACTTTCAACAGGCTCTGGTGTATTGTTTGCTTTTCCCCACATAGGGAATTGCATAGTTTGGATTTCTTTTGCTTTTGCCCCATTTTTTGGGATTGGGATATTGTATGTTTGATACCAATACTCAGGGTCGATTTCGATGATATTGTTGAGTTTGACGTCGATGTCGATCCTGCTTGATAGCTCTACGTTTTGGGCTGTAGAGAGTTTGATTTTGATGCTATCGTTGTTGAAGTTCAGGTTGTTCAGCTTAGTGCATATCCAAGAAACATACTTTTCACAGTCTCGTAAGTCAGCTCGAAGGATATCTTGTCTCACCATGTCATGTACTTTGGCTTGTGCGTATGAGCCTGTTGTTTCTGTATTGGTAGTGAGAGTTTGTCCAAGTATCCTTTTTGACACTGCTTTTTTGCAGAAGTCAAGTAGGTCGCTATACAGGTTTGCGTTTGCGGATGCATTTTTGAAGTCCGCGAACTCGATGAGGGTGTTTTCGCTGATTACAGCTCCGAGATCTGTTCCAAGATTTTTGACCATTTGTTTCAATATATTTTTTTCTTCTGTTGAAGAGCCAGGCTTGTATTTTCCAATGCGAACAGGTTTGCCATATATTTCGATAAAAGAAGCCCAATTATTGAGCGAAAAGGAAAAGAAGGCATAGTACTTGACTATCGACTCGTAAACGCTGTAATCCTGCAAAAAACGAATAAATTTGGCATCATCTAAGGATTGAGGTACTTCGTCAATATACAAAACAAGTTCACCATTGATATTTCGAAGATCAAGATTTTCATAGCTAATGAATTTGTCGACGGTGTATAATCCGTTTTCCAGGCGATATATAATCTGCCTGAAAAGGGCACCTGTGAGCTTTAAGTCTGTCGCCTGGTCGATGAGAGTGGGAAAGAATTCATCTAAGAAATTGTTGAAAAACTCAGTTTGTTTTTTGCTAAGATTTTCTGGTAGAGTCCATGTAGCAGACTTGATTGACTCCACTCTGACATCGGTATCTCCAGCGAGATTGTCATCAAGCGAATATAAGTTTGCGTATAAAGATAGAAGATGCTTGAGCTTTCCTGAACGTGCGAAGCTGAGAGCAGTTGCTATCTCACCAGGTGTAATTTTTGCTGACCATAATGGTTTTTGTTGATCGATTTGGGATACACTAAGCAGTGACTTCCCTGTCTGATTGGCAATATTGTCAGTCTGAAAAAGTTTTTTTAAAAAATTCATATTTCCTCCTTTTATTTACCACACATCAGAAAACTGTGTGGCAAGTGAAGACTCAATGCTTTCGTATGTATCTTTTTGCGTGTTTATTCTTAGTGCATTAATGGCACCAGCTAATGCGTCTGGTCCGTCATCGTTTGGGTAGTTTGGGAAGCCAAGCAATTGGTCTTTTAATAGTTCAAGCTCTTCATTGACTATGTTTGGAAAAAGCAGCCAACCCCACTCGAAGTAAGGCTCAAGGCGTTCTATTCTGAGAGCTTTTGTTTCTCTGTTTTCCACTCCTCTCACAGGAAGCAAATATCCGTATTGCTCTGCCATCTTAGGAATGAAGTCCCAGAGAATTTTTTGCCAGAAATTTGATTCCATGAACAGATGCGAGTTGTACCGATGATGAACATCGTACAAGTACTTCAACATGTCAATAATTGATTCTTTTCTTAGGCGATGCTCTAGCAGAACATATTTTCCTCCAATGAAACCTACTGTCATGGTCGCCTTGTAATCGCTTGTAGCCTTTTCCCCCAGAGAAGGATCAGTGTATGTTACGATTTTATCAAACCTTGCGTTAAGGTACTCTCTGGGATCATAGTATTTGATCCATTCTTCTTTGAACTTCAATCCTTCTACTATGGGATTCATCCTGTAATGTCTCTCATAGCCAAATCGACCAACTGTCTGATATATTTTGATCAGCTGGTCTTTGGTATGTTTTTCATGCCATGTTGGGTTGAAATGACCATCGTCAATTTTGATTATGAGCATCTTTCTCCCTGCAAACTCACCGCTTTCTGTGGAGCGTTTGAATAGGTTTAATGCACTTTTCTGGTGTGTTAGATTACCAAGCCAGATCAGATATCCGTTTGCATCTTCCATCGCACCATATGCTTCTTCTGTGACGAATTGAAGCTTTTCTTTCGCGATGCGTTCATTGAAAGACTGATGATCTTCCAAGTCGTCAATATCGATATAGTCTGGTCTATGAGTCATGTGAAGGACACCACGGATACTTGATTTGTATCCAAGTGCGAGGAAACGACAGCCTGACTTGGTTGTGAAATCGGAGATTGAAGTCATAGGGTTCACCTGTTCTCCAAAGTCTTGTATGATTCTCTGATTGAAAAGAAATTCTGCTCTTATTGCAGCAGTTCGTTCTGCTGCTTTTTCATCAGATTTGGCGACCTTGGTATTGAAATAGATCTCTTCTTTCAGGGCGAGCCAAATGGGCTTTATAATGCTTAATTGGGTTGTTTTTCCCAAGCCTCTGAAGCCAGCAATGGCTGTTATTTGCCCTCTTTTTTCTGTTTCTTGGTGCATTAATCTATGTCCATCGCCGAAAGGCGATCTAATGTAGTGAGGGAAATAAGTTTTGGCAAAGAAAAAAAAGTCGTTTTTTGCTTTTGCTACTCTTGTGTTTTGCTCTGTTGTGTCTCCTACGAAAGGAGTCGCTTCTTTTTTTATCGAGTTGATAAGCAGGTCGAGTTTTTTCTCGAACTGTTGCTCAGTCATTTTTTTGTATTTCATTATCTGACTCCACCAGAAGCATATTTCTTTCTAAGTTCATCAGATATCTCTCTGATATGCTTCAGCCAGAGAGCCATGAGCTCGGGTGCGTTAAGATGGTGTATTATCTTTGTTACATCGTCGAGCATAATGTATATGTTGGATAGCATGGTTCTTTCTGGTTGTATTTTCTCTACGATTTTAGCAATTTTCGAGAGGGCGTCAGCTGTTTTTGGATCGCTGAGAGTCCCTTCTGCCATTGCCTTTTTTAGCTCGTTTGACATGCTTTTTGAGAGTTCAAGTGCAAGCCCAGTTGCACCAGAGGTCTTTATTGTGAGATCCCACTCATCTTTTTTTCTCCAGGCGTAGAGTGTTTTTATGGGGATTTTCATGATGTTTCCTATTTCATTAATGCTTTTCCCTTCTATAACGTATAGGTTTTCAGCGTGATTTCTTTCTATTTGCGTATATGCCATTTTATTTACTCCTCATATTTTTTACATATTTACGAACCATTTCTTCGATTTGAGCGATGTCCTGCTTATCGACGAACATGTATGGTCTTGCAGGTATTTCAACGCTTTTTTTTAGCTTGTATAAAGCTTCCAGCTTGCCGTTTTTCAGAGTATGAAAGATGATGCCTTTTTGGATAAAGGTGTTTTCCCATTCTAATGGTCGCTTGACTTTTGCTGCAGGTGTGAGCGGTATTGCAAGGAATTTGGCTCTTTGTGGTCGGATAGTACCTCCTTCGTGGTGGATCCTTGCATACTTTACGTTTGTACCAATATAGATGGTGTCTCCTCGTACAGTGTATGTTATCGATCTGAGCAAGTTGCCTGTTTCTACGAGGGTTGCTTTGTTATTTTGCTTGTTTGCAGAAGGCTTAATCTTGTTTTCTCTGATTCTTTTTTTGATTTTTGAGGATATTGTAGCACCTATCGCCATCAGCATTGCTCTGTTTTCCATTTAGAGCCACTCCGTGTGATATGTTGGCTTTGAGATGATTTCATCATCAGCATTTGTGTCTTTTTTTATAATAATTTCGCCTTTTTGAATCTTCTCAAGTTCTTTTCTTGCTTGTATTTCCTGCTCTTTCACTGTTTCTGGGATATCGTTTGCGGCGAAAAGTCTGTATATTTCAGTTTTTGAGAGTAGAAGACAAATTCTCTCCAGTATTGGGTTGTTTTCGTCTATAGGCAGGTCGTATCTGATTCGCAGATATCCGTCAATATAAGCTGATTGGTCGGCGATAATGTCTGCGAGCCTGTTGTCGTCGATATCTGCGATGATCATATCTTTTTTGTCGCCAAGCGAGTCTTTTATCTTTGAGATTGTTGTGTATATCATAAGTCCTCCTTGAAGTTGAACATCATTCGGTATGTGCAGAAGCCAGGGAATATACCCAATCGATCGAAAGAAAGATAGTGTGTATATCCGTTTGTCAATCTTTTTTGATTGAGTGCTTTTTTTGTCATCTCCAGAGCGTTGAGCATTGCTGCGTTTGTTTTGCCCTTAATGTGGTTTGTTGTTATATATAATGCTACTTCAATGATCGATTTTCTTTGGAGTGCATTGTCAGGTGCACCTCCAGAGAGCTCAATGAAGCATGACGGTGGCATCACAAGAAATTCGTCCAGATTGTCGAATTGACCTTCGTATGGTTCAATTTGCCTGAAGAGCTTTGTTTCTTGTATTGCTGTGATAATGTCGTTCATCAGTGTTTCCAGCATATATTCTCCTTTCTTCTTCGGGCGTCATTATACCACAGAATGAGAATTTGTTCGCATTTTGTGGGCATTTTACCTACAAAAACGAATAAAAAAAAGTATCTGTGCTATAATGACGCCAGAAAGAATTAGAAAAGAATTAGAAAGGAGGTAAAGTTGGACTGGTACAAGATAGAAAACAACCGTGGAGGCGGAGCAGATGTATATCTTTTTGACGAGATTGGGATCTGGGGCATTAGTGCCAAGAGATTCATTGATCAGATCAAGGATATCAAAGGTACGATAACACTGCGAATCAATTCTCCAGGCGGGTCAGTATTTGAGGGGCTTGCGATCTACAATGTCTTGAGAAATCTTGATGTAGAGGTGGTTGTTGAGGGCCTTGCTGCCTCGATGGCATCGGTGATTGCCATGTCTGGCAAATCAATCAAGATGGCAAAAAACAGCATGATGATGATTCACAACCCTATATCTTCCGTATGTGGAGATAGCGAGGAAATGAGGAAGACAGCGGATCTTCTCGACAAGTTGAAAAGCCAGTTGGTGAATACGTATAGTACTTTTTCAGGCATGAGCACGGAAAGAATTAGCGAATTAATGTCGAAGGAAACATGGTTCACGGCTGAAGAGGCAAAGTCATATGGGCTATGCACAGAAGTCGTTGAAGCAGTGCAAATAACAAACAAGTACAGGTCAGACTACTTTTCTGAAAAAGAAGAGTACAAGAAATTTGTAGAGATGCAAAGCATGCCACTAATGGCAAATAAAAAGGAGGAAAATATGCAGGATCTATACAAGATCTTAGGCGTCAAAAACGGAGAGGAAGCAATCGTCAAGATTGATAGATTGTTGGCGATGGAGCAGGAAAATAAGGCACTTAAAAGTGCAAACAATGAGGCTAAACTAAACCAAGCGGTTGCGGAAGGGATCATTACGCCAAGACAAAAAGGATTTGCTGAAATTCTTTTGAAGCATGACGAATCATTACTGGATGAGTATATCCAAAATGCAAGAAAACAGCCTCAAAAAATGACTAAAGAAACAAAGATTATAGCTGGCGATACAGAGGAAATCACATGGGATATGCTCATGAAAAACCCTGCAAAAGCAGAAGAAATATATAGAGACAATCAAGCTCTATACGAGGAGCTCAAAAACCAATGGATGGAGGGAAATAGATAATGGCACAAGCATCGAACACAATATACGGCGATATAGTTACAGGCCAAACACTAAACTCAATGAAAAGAGCTTTGGAGACCAGAGCGTACGCTCTCAAGTACGTAACAAACGTGTCTCAGTATGCAACAAAGGGGCAAGCGGCAATACACGTTCCATACTTGGAAAATGACGATGGTCAAGTAGTATCCGTGGGAGCTGCATTCGATGCACCTTCTGGCGACGCTGTTGGTTCAAAAGACCTTCTTTTGAATAAGAAGGTTGGTAATCCATTTTTAGTCAAGCGTGATCTTGCATATCAGACTACAGTGAAAATAGTGGAGGAGAAGTCCAAAATAGCAGCAGAACATATTTTGGAAAGCATGGATGTGGAAATTTTGAAGGGCATTATTGGTTCTGTCAAGGCTGCGAACATAGTCGATTTTTCAGCTGCAAGCACCGCAGCTGACACAATAACAAAGGCAGACTTCATTGCTGCTCGCAAGGCGTTGAACGAGGCGAATGCTCCGCTCCATGGCAGGGTGTGTATTATAGGTCCAGAGCACGAATCTCAACTAATGGAGATAGCTGAGTTTGTGAGTGCTGACAAGATAGGAAAAACAAGCAATATGCCTATCGTAGAAGGCTTTGTTGGGCGAGCATTTGGCTTCGACATAGTTCTTCTCAACCATCTTCCAATGGTTGATAAAAAAGGCGAAATCAACTCCACTGCGAAGAAAAACGACTCTACACCTGTCATATTCTTGCAGTCGTTGGCGTATATGTATGGAAAGCAATTAGTAGAAACAAACTATAGTTTGCAAGACCTTGCGAATGCAGACAGATATGTCCCCTATAATACCTTTGGAAATGCTAAACTTGAAGACAGTTATGTGGTCATGGTGTGCGACAAAACTACAGCAGATCCTACAAGCTAATAAGAGTACGAAACATGGAAAGAAATGATGCGGAGAGACTTGTGAAACTTGAGTCAACAATCGAGCATATGAAGTGCCAAATTGATAAGCTGCTTGCTCTTTTCTCCTGCGACAATTTCGTGAAACATGATGACTCATCTTATTTTTTCAAAAACATGGCAAAATATAATCGAGATAATCTTCAAAAGAGAAATGGATGGGTGAGCCTTCTTGAGACTGGCTACCGCTTGATATTAGCGATAGCTGGAATATCGGTGATCGTGTCGCAGATGGGAGGATTTCGTTGATCAAAGAACTTGAAAACATGTTAAAAAAGCATGAAGGGCTGGTGTTGAAGCCCTATAAATGCAGTGCAGGTAAACTTACTATAGGGTATGGTCGTAACTTGGAAGCTCGAGGTATAAGCGAGGCGGAAGCCTCGATGATGCTCACTAACGATATCAGAGATTGCATGGACAGCCTCGATAGACAGATGAGCTGGTGGAAAGAACAGCCCAAAGCGATACAATATGTGTTGGTAGATATGTGCTTCAATCTTGGTATTGGAGGGCTTTTGGGTTTCAAAAAAACACTTCGTTTCCTGCAAAATGGAGAATATGTCAAGGCATCGGAAGAGATGCTTGATTCTCTGTGGGCTAAGCAAGTAGGAAAACGTGCAATAGAGCTATCCAAGATGGTAGCTCATGAAAAAAAAAAGGAGAATATATGAAAAGTACAATGAAATGGATACTGCATATAATTATGACTATACTGCCTAATGAGGCAATTCTGGACCTAATAATTAAGGTCCTTCGTGACTTGGCAAAACGAACAGAAAACACGATTGATGACGCTGCGGTGGAGATCATCGCAGAAATATTGTATGGTGCATTTGGTAAAGACAGAAAAGAAAAAATGATCGAGTTAGATCAACAGTTTGGAGATTAAAAAATGGCATTAAAAAAAATAACGAATACAAATGGATTCCAGCACCAGGTAAACGCGATACTTGCAGCGAAATGTAGGATTTATATTGCCGAAGGTGAATTCGGCGATGATGATATACCTTCTGACCTTGAAGCGCTTGCCGCATTATATGGCAGCTCGGGAGATTTCCTCCCGTTTGGGGATATGGACAATACAGGATCTAATATAAGCTGGACTGAAAAGACATATGAGATTGACTTCTCTACTGTTGGTCTGGGGTATGAGGTGCAAGGCAATTTTGTGAGCGTAACAATTACAGATGAGATGCTTGATTTTTGTGGCGATCTCGGTCGAAAAGTATATTCCTTTTTGTTCGTGCCAGATCAAGCAAAGGACATATTTTTTGCACTGTCAGGGGTTGTTGTAACAAGCGAAGGCAGCCTTTCGGTTGTAGAAGGAGATACACCTTCGAAAATTACTTTCAGGGCGACAAGAAAATGCAACAAAATCACAGATGCGGTAAAATATAAGAAATTGAGCATAGGGACAGGGAGCTAATAATGATACGAATCAAGGTTGGCGACGAATTGTATGAGTTTCAGGGAACAATAGAGGTAACTCCAGAAGTGAAATATGTATTTGAAAAGGAAAATCCTTTTGTCGCCAACCAACCCTTTCGACACGGAAAGTACTATACAGACAAGTTACAAATATCGATTTTGGCAAGTTCTGCAGAGTATGAGTCTCTTTTTTACTTGGTTATGGGTTGCGAAGAGTTCTTGGTAGCTTGGGAGACTCTTTCTGGCTATCAGTGGCGAAAATTAAAGGAAAAACTACCATATCCTTCTCAACTAAGGTATTTGGATGGGAAGATAGATTTTGCTCTCGAGAGCTTGCCATATTACGAAATAAACTCCTCAATGGAGAATATTACAAAAAATATGAAATGGAATATCAGTACAATAGAGAATACAATACTAAACTAAAGGAGGATTTATATGAGTTTAAACCTACCAAGCGATGGTGAAACAGGATGGGGCGAAAAATTTCGAGTTGCCTTGAATACCTTACTGGCTATGGTATCAAGCAAAGCGGACTCGGAACATACTCATTCTGGATATGCACCTATTAATCACAACCATGACGATGAGTATTCCTCCATCGATCATAATCATGCATCTATCGGCGTAATAGAAGAGGATATTTCTGATATGTCTGACCGAATATCAGAAATAAAGAATACACTTGATCTATTGATGCCTGACTTGGAAGGTATAGAAATCACCTCGTCTATTTCTAATAGACCTGGAGGATTAAGTATTTCGATATCTACCGAACCTTCAATAGTCGTTTCTTCTATAATGGTTGCGGTAATGTACAATTCTTATACAGTTTTTAGCGCTTCTTCGTCTTCGAGCTTTCTGTATATTCCAGAGGCTGCTTTGGGAGTACCTAATGGTGCACAATTGCATATCAAAATAATGGTTTTTTCTGGCAAGTCTTACAGACAGGCACAGTATTCTCACGTGTTTCAGCACATAGATTCTGATTTTGAAACACAAGTCAAAAACTACATGCAAACACTAACAATCCAAAATATAGTCAATGCGTTCGCACAAGACACGGACGCTCTTCAATCGCTAGCGAATGTACTACATAGTTCAAATACGCTGGCGCATAAGATAGCCCTACTGCAATCGGAGAACCAATAATGAACCTGTTGAAGCTCGTAGAAAGACAAAATAAGTCGAACATATCGGCGGAAAGCTTGTTCGGAAATCAGACTCCGCCAGTCCTGTCTAATGATATGGATGCAGGGTTCATACGAAAAACCGAGATTCGCCAGAAAGAGGATCTTGGGATAAGAAACAATAATCTCCTTCTGGGTGGTAGTGAGTTCCCTACCAATCCTATCAATGGGCAGATATTCCAAAAAAAAAGTAAACTATATATATATAAGGAGTCTGAATGAAAAAAAAAGACAAGATAGAAGAGACATACGACAATCTTATAGCTAACTACAGTGCGCTGAAAAAACAAAGAAAAGAGCTCTCAAAAAGGATCCTTCAGACAGAAGGGGCTATTATGATAATACAAGAAATGATGAAAGAGGAGGCATAAAATGGCATGGAAAGAAATTCTCGACGAAGAGAAAATAGGCATAGCTGGAGGACTTGCGTCCCTCGATTCTAACCAAAAATTGGTGCAAAATGTACCGAATTCCAAAGTTGACGGCCTGGGGTCTCTGGCGCTGAAAAGCTCGCTCGCGGCTGCGGATATACCAAACCTGGCAGCTGAGAAGATCACATCGGGTACATTCGGTGCAGATAGAATACCTACGCTGCCACAATCGAAAATCACAGATCTTACAACCGCTCTCGATAATAAGGTGGATACCACCAGGAAAGTCAACGGGAAAGCGCTCTCTGCAGATGTAACGCTGGCAGCTTCCGATGTAGGTGCGAGAGCAAGCACTTGGACGCCTGCTGCAGCAGATATACCAAACCTGGCAGCATCGAAGATCACATCGGGTACATTCGTTGAAGATAGAATACCTACGCTGCCACAATCGAAAATCACAGATCTTACAACCGCTCTCGATAATAAGGTGGATACCACCAGGAAAGTCAACAATAAACCACTGTCTGCTGATGTAACGCTCGGTACAAACGATCTGATAGCCTCGAAAACAACATTGCCAGCCACAGGCAATGAAGGCGAAATAATACGCTTCGGGTCAGCCCTGTACGTATGGAAAGGATAGGATAGGATGTGGGTAAAAATCCCTGATACTGCGGATCCAAAAGACTGGTACAGCACACAACTGAGTGTCGCTGAGGTATTCGCAGTAGGAAATCAAGAAGCGGTATATGATACTTATGGCTCGGGGGGAATCTGTGTTCAGGTCTCCAAGCCTATGCTCATCTTCGCTTTCATGATGGAGATACAAGATGTTGGAAACGGTATTCTTGAACTCGAGGTATATCGGTACGAAACAGGGGCTGCCATCCTGTACCATACTTCTGCTCACAAGATACAGTCAGGAATGTTCCAAGTCTCTCTTGGTGCAGCACCGCTATATCTCAATCCAGGCAGGTATGCGATACGTGCCGTCTCGAACGGCAAAATTGTCGCAAGATACAGAGGCGAAGAGACCTCTGATACGCACAAGTTTTTCTCAATCGTCTCTTCTTTTGGGTTGAATATGCCATCTACTTTCCCGACATCGCCATCTAAATTCTTCTTCGGATTTCACAACATCAAGACACAGTTCCTTCGATCTGATCTATATATTGGGGTTTTCGACTCCGAGATACACCCGAAAGATATGGTTGATCAATCATGGTATTTCCTCTATGACGGAGGAAAGACAACCGTGCGATTTAAGAGAAACGGGATAGTTGAGAGTGTACCAAACTAAAAGGAGTAAAAAATGAACTATAAAACAAACTTTAAAACGATAAAAAAGGTGTACCAAATAGCGAAAAGAGTAGGACTTGAAGGTCTATTCTCTGGCGAATCAACATTTGATTTTCAAAAGTTGGCAGATCAACTGTTTGAGCACGAGGTTGTCAATGAGTTTTGTCGCACCGTGACTGGCCTCGATGATGACTTCGAAGAAAGCTATAGTCTGTTGGAGTTGGAGCGTGTCATACTGGGTTTTTTCGATGCTATCAAGGAGTCGTTGAAGGGCTCGGAGATAGTGAAAAGAATCAGCCTCACAGCAGCGAAGGCGTAGAGGATCTCTTTTATGAAATCAATTTCAGCCTGATGAAAAATGGGATTTGCCCTGATGATATGGAGCTTGATGAAGTGCTTTGGGTGCTGAAAAAAATCAACGAAGAAGTGATGAAAGAGGGCGAATAGCTCTCTTTTTTACAAGGTAAAGGAAAAAAAATGCAAGACTTAAAACTTAAAATAAACATAGATTTGCAAGGTAAAAACGAGGTAGAAAAGCTTTTCAACGTCTGCGAAAAGCCTCATAGTATAAAAATAGAGACAAATGTAGATGAAACGAAAACACAGTACCAAAGCTTTGGAAGCTCTATCAGCGGAGTGTTTGAAAAAATACAATCAAATATCTCTCAGTTCGGCTTGGCTATGCACGGTATCCATCAGGCAATAGATCTCATCAAGAGCTCTGTCCAACAGTTTGTGCAGCCAGCTTCTGATTTTGAGTTCATGCGTACCAGGCTCGTGAATCTGTACCAAGACGCAGACAAGGCTACTGAGGTGTTCGAGTATTTCCAGCAAGTTGCTCTGTCTACTCCTTTTAATATGCTTGGTGTAGTCGAGGCTGGTGCCCAACTGAAAGCGTTTGGGATGAATGCAGAGGAAACGATCAAGCCCATTGCCGACCTGGCTGCTTACATGGGAATTGATGTCGTTGAAGCGGCGAACGCGGTCGGGCGGGCTTTTGCGGGTGGTGCCGGAGCGGCTGATATTCTCAGAGAGAGAGGTGTGCTCAATCTGATTTCAGAGTTCAAGGGTATTGAAGACCTTACGCAACTCACACTCCCTGAGTTTAGGGAGGCTATGATCTCGACTTTCATGGACTCTGCCAGTGGTATTGCAGGTGCAACTGACCTTTTGGCAGATACATATGTAGGATCTGTTGCCATAATGGGAGATGCCTGGACGAACTTCTCTGCGACAATGGGTGCGAACCTAATGCCTACAATCAAGGCAGGTGTAGATGCGATTGGGGAGTTTCTTAGATCGATAACTCCCGTAAAATCACAGCTGGAAAAAGTAACAAGCTCTACATCTGCCCAGCAGGCTGAGTTTCGTGCATTGATTGGTGTATATGAGACTTTGCGTTTCAAGCAAGGGGAAAGCGTGGAGTCTAACGAGGCTCTGAAATCAGTGGTGGAAAAACTCAATACACAGTTCGGATCTTATCTTGGAAATATCGACTTAGCAACAGCTAAGTATGATGAATTTCGTCTCTCTGTAGCGAAAGCTACTGATGAGCTGATCAAGGAAGCAACAACAAAAAAAGTACTTGCTGAGAGAGAAGATTTTGTCAACAAAGTCGGCGACATCAACTACTCCTGGGTGAAAAAGTCAAAAGAAGAAAACGATAAACTTGTCAAACTACAAGAAGAGTTCGTCGTTAAGCAAGAGTGGCTTTTCGAAAAAGTAAAAGAGTTTCAAAATGCTGGCAGGTTGGGGCACCTCTTTGTGCCAGTTGTTGAACAGGCCGCCAAAAGTGTCGCAAGTGCAGAAAAAAGAATAGAAAACCAACTAAAAAGAATCGACTCTCTCAATGAAAAGATGAAGAAAAAGAGAGACCTTGCACAAGCAGATCTCGATGAGTTTATTGCGACTTATTCAAGTGTTTTATCTAATGCTGCAGCTGAAACACCTGATAAAGTAGATTTTTACCCTAAAGACATGTTGATCAATAATGACCAGCTCGAAAAAGATCTGGAGAATTTATTGAAAAAGCTAAAAGAAAAGGAAACAATTTTACGGGAAAATTATGAGACTGAAAAAGAGATTATAGAGCTATCGCAGAGTCAAGGAATGATATCTCAAGAGGATTATAATGCCTACTTGAAACAGTTAAAAGAGCGACTTAATGATGAACTATCCAGTCTGAAACGAGAAGAATACGAGGCAGAGATAAGCTTTGCAGAGAAGAAAAAGTCACTTGGTATTATGACGTACCAAGAGCTTCAAATAATTGTCGATGGGTATTATGATTGGGTGGTAAGTGTATATGGAAAAGAGGCAAGAGAATATACTGATGCTCTGAACATGAAGAGAAACGCTGCACTTCGCCACCAGGAAGAACTGAAACAAGACCAAGATTTGCTGTTGAAAGAGCTTCGCGAAGCTTGGGATCAATACTCTCAGATGTATCGTTATGATCTAATAGAATTAAATAATTTAAAAGTTATACATGGTTCCTATAAAGCATTGTTGGGAGAGCTTGGACTTAAATCAGATGAGTTGGCTTTGAAAATTGCAGAGGTTGATGACGAAATGAAAAAGCTTTCTATCAGAGATTTTGCCGATGAAATGTCGTTCCTTCTTAGAGCTCTCAATGATGAGTTTCGTCTTTTGAAGCACGTAATTGAATCTACGGCAAATAGTATTGCTGATAGCTTTAGCACCGTGTTTAGCCAACTGATAATAGAGGGTCGATCTTTCTCGAAGATCATGCAGCAGTCTTTCAAAAACATGGCAATACAAGCGATCAATGAGATTAATCGAATTATTGCTCGAATGCTTGTGTTGAAAGCTCTCGGGCTTATAACGGGCAATCCTATTACTTGGGGAGGTGCAGTGATGTCAGCTGTCGGATTTTCTCGTGGAGGATATGTCTCTGGAGAAGGGACAGGAACAAGCGACTCAATTCCTGCCATGCTGTCAAACGGAGAATATGTAATCAACGCCAAAAAGACGAGTATGTTCAAACCGTTTCTTGACTACCTGAACTACAGTCCTCTTCCTGCTATACAAAAAGCTTTTGCGGGTGTTTCGCTTCCTGCAATCAATGTACCTGCAATGCCGAAGATCTCTTATGCTGCGGGCGGATATGTTAGGCATCATGGTCTTAGTTTCGACACCAAAAACCTTGAAAAAAGACTCGATCGTGTTATTGAGCGGCTTGATGCTATAGAAAAGAAAGACTATAGTGTTACTGTGAAAACGAAATTTAAGGGCGTTGAATTCGCTAGAGAAATAGAAAAAGCCCAATACAGGTATAGAGAGGTAGTCAAATGATAGCTATTTTCAGCGATAGCCAAAACCTTGTATATTCTAATATTAGAGATGTTGATTTATCGATGTACGACGAACTGCTGCTGACGTCAATGTCTGCGCCTGAGTTCGTAATCACGATGGATTATGATGTGTTCTCTTCTCAATCTGACGAGTTTTCTGTATGGTGGAAGACTTTCAAGTTAGGTGTTTTTAGCTCCAATATCTCTGTCACACTGAAGGACAGAGATAACAATCTGTTAGCAAGAGGCAAGCTCTATAGCTACCATGAGGATCGTGAGAACTTTGCAGTAGAGTTTACTTGTAGATCTGAAATGGGGGTTTGGTTAGAGGAAGAAGTGTCTATGACTAATTTTGGTCCAAATGGCGCATTTATGGCGTTTTACCCTTATTATAGCTTGGCTGAGCTTCGACAGTTATGGAAAACATGGTTTTCTAAGCTTTGGGTTCGCCACTGTGGTTCTACTATAGGATATCGATTTTGCGACGAAATTGAGTCGCTAAATGGATTAGCAAATGTCATCAAAAAAACACATTTTGCATCTGACGGTCAATACATGTTACAGGTCAGAAGTACTTATTCAGGTAGCAGAGCGGGACTCATTAAGTTATTTGCTCAGTTCTTTAATGCTAAGTTTATTTATGACATCGAAGAAAAGAAGTTCCATATTATACCTTTTCAACAGTATTTAGACGATCCTATCGAGATTACAGGTTATGTATCAAGCGAGGAGTATGACTCGCAAGATCAGGTCATAGAGAGCTCCTCTATTGTACAATCTGTGATGTATAGGACTGTTTTACCTGGCAATCCATGGATCTCTATCACGGATAAGGTCAATGCTTATGTCTTTTCCAGACTCCAAAAGTCGGTCAATTTCAAGCGATATAGTATTTGGGGATATGCTGCTCAGGTGGTATATTCTGGCTATACAATTCGTCTTGATGGTGTTGATTATTATGTTCAAGATGTAGAATATGACACTGAAACACTTGATTCAATTAAGAGTTTCAGGGCTAAAGGAATACGTTTTTTTAGCTAAAAAGTGTACAAAAGCAAAAAGCCGCTCTTTCGAGCGGCTGAAAGTGTAAATGTTATTTACATCAAAAACTGTATTTTTCTCAAAAAGTTGGCAATAATTGTTGAGAAATTTGGCACAAAAAACATCAAAAACTGTATTTTTCTCAAAAAGTTGGCAATAATTGTTGAGAAATTTCTCAACAATTTCTTCCAGATTTCTCAACAATTTCTTCCGACATTAATTGCTTTTTTGTATTATTTTTCAATGAGATTGACAGCTTTAGTGAGGCTTTTTACCTAAATCAAGCTGTATTTTTCATTATTTACCCCTGCCCAAATCCAATTAATTTTCATTATTGAGATTATATTAAAATAATTAATATTGATAAAAGCTGATTGATAAAGGGATTCCTTATCTAATAAAAAATATTATTGAAAAAAAGAAAATAATACTTGACTAAATATCATATTTTGTCAAAATATCTCATGTTTGATCATAAAAAGTCAAACTTTGTCATACGAGTGTTAGGCAGAATAGTCTAAAAGAGGGAAAGAGAAAGGAAATGAGATGTCAGGTGATTTTTTAGGTACTTTTGAAAACTCTGTTAATAAACAGAGAATTACCATACCAGCCCCATTTAAAGCAAAGTTTTCATCTGAAGCTGAACAAAATGTAATCATTACAATCGGTCCAAATCATTCCATTGCTATTTACCCTTTGGACAACTGGAATGCACTACAAGAACGAGCAGAAAATGGTGATGAAAAAGTTAAAAAGCTTATCTATAACCTCAAAGACTTTGCAATTCCAGAGCAGCCTTTAGAGGGTCCTGGGCGTGTAAGAATAAGCGAAGAGTTGCTCAATATAGCTAATATTAATGAATCTGTGATTATTAAAGGTGAGGGGTCTTATATTTCTTTATGGAACCCTGAAAAATTCAAACAACTTAGACAGCAAAAACTTGAAGCTCATCAGCATGATTTCAATTCACTGGATTATCAAATATGACATACCATGTTCCTGTATTAGTCGATGAAGTCTTAGCTCATATGCAGCTCAAAAGTGGCGGCTTGTATGTCGATGCCACCCTCGGTGGAGGTGGTCACAGCTATGCAATGCTATCAAAACAAGCGAATATCAGACTTATAGGCTTCGATCAGGATCAAGATGCAATAAACTTTGCAAGTGAGAGATTGTCAGAATTTCAAAATCAAGTAACAATTATTAAAGCAAACTTCAAAAACATGAGGACCAGATTAGCATTGGAAAAGATTAATTATATCGATGGCGCTTTATTTGATATTGGTGTATCAAACTATCAGATTACTAACCCAGCAAAAGGGTTTACCTTTATGGAAGATGCAGACTTAGATATGCGTATGGATAAAGATAATCCCTTAACAGCAGAGAAAATAGTCAATGAATACCCAGAAAATCAACTAAAAGAGATTTTTTTTAATTATGGTGAAGAGAACTACTCAGCACATATTGCAAAAACCATTATTTACCATCGTAATGAAAAAAGAATAAGCCGCACAGGTGAGCTTAGCGATATAATTGAAAAAAGTTTAGCATACTTACAAGGCAAACACAAAGCAGAAGTGAACTATATTAAGACAAAAGCCAGAATCTTTCAAGCATTAAGAATAGCAGTTAATGATGAATTGGGCATTTTGGAGCAATCGCTTTTAGATGCAATTTATACATTAAGACCGGGGAGCCGCTTGCTTGTTATTTCTTGGCATAGCCTTGAAGACAGAATAGTAAAAAACCTTTTCCAAAGAGAATCCACAGATTGTATTTGCGATAAGTCAGTACCACAATGTGTCTGCAAACACACAGCCCTGGTAAAGATAATCAGCAAAAAAGCTATCACACCAAAAGAAGATGAGATTAGTGTAAACTCAAATGCACGTAGTGCAAAATTAAGAGTTGTTGAAAAGCTTGGGAGGCTTAAATGAGAAAATATTTATCTACATTAGTCATTGTACTATTATTTCACTATATCGTCACACAATTTAATCAGCATAGCATCACTAAAAACAATCGTAAGATCAATGATTTTGTATCCGAGTTAACTGCTGCAAAGAACTGTAATTCAGAGCTATTAGCCCAGAATAATAAACTGTGCTTAAGAGAGAGAATTTATAGCTTTGCACAAACAAAACTTGACATGGTATGCGTCACCTCCGACGATATTGATTATTCAGATAGAGTCATGTATGTCCGTGAAGAGCAAAAGAGTAATAGCCTTATGTTTAGTCTTATTGACTATATGACGCCAGATTTACAAGCTCTTTACACGTACAGTGAATAAGCGTTTTGTCATTTTAAAAGTATTGATGATATTATTAGCCTCTTTGTGGGCTATTTACTTATTTACTGTGCAAATATTTGATGTTTTTAATCTCTCTTATCGAAGGCAAGTACGCTATAATCCGAGTAAAGAAATCACAATACCAGTAAGAGGCAATATCTATGATCGTAATGGCGAAATGCTCGCCAGTACAATCAAATATTATCAAATAGACATAGATAAAACAGTGGTTGAAAGATCTGCAAAAAAAAAAGAAAAAGACCCAGAAATATTATATGACCTTATCGCAAAGATAATCAGCAATAATAGTTCAGAAGAAAGAAAAAGTATTTTAAAAAAGTTGAGTAATAAAAAAGCAAAAAGCGTTATGGTGTCTAATTCAATAAAAGAAAGCGAATTATTAAAAATAAATGAAGAGTTAAAAAAAGAGGACCTTCATAATGTAATAATACCCTCATTTAACTCTATGAAGAGGATATATTCAAAAGGAAAGCTTGGGGCACGGCTCTTGGGAATGGTCAAAGATATTCAAGATGATACAGATGCAAAGAACCGAGCAGTTTATCGTATGGAAGGATTTTGCGGTATTGAGTCTTCATTTAATGACTATCTTGCAGGAGAATATGGTTGGAAAGAAGCACTTTATGATGCAAATAATTCTATTGTGAGCTATCCAGATTTACAAGAAAAACAAGCTAAAGATGGCAATTCGGTATATTTAACAATAGATGCTGAGATACAAGAGATTGTTGAAGATAATCTGTGGGAAGGTATCAAGAAGTATCAAGCTCTTAATGCGATAGCAATCGTAATGAATCCAAAAACTGGCGAGATATTGGCTATGGGCAGCGTTGCAAGAAAAGATGGTAATACAAATGAAGCAATTATTCGATCAAGTGCCAACCTTGCAGTAACTCATCGGTTTGAACCAGGCTCGACCATGAAACCCTTTGTATCTTTGCTCGCCCTTGATAAAAAGCTATTTAGATCAAATGACTATATCGATTGTTCCTCATACCATCTTGGAAATCGAATAATTCGCGATAGTCATGAGATGAAGAGCCTTACTTTTGAAGATGTTATTGTGCAGTCAAGCAATGTTGGAGTAGCAAAAATAGCCGAAAGAGTCGGTGCTATTGACTTGTACAATTATTATATATCTCTTGGTTTTGGCAATAAAACTGGATCTAATATATATGGAGAAAGCGCTGGTACGTTTAAAAAATATACAAATTGGAGTGGTTTTACTCTACATTCAGTATCATTTGGTCAAGAAATGACAGTCAATGCCTTACAGCTGACCAATGCCTATTGTACAATTGCTAATGGTGGAAAAGTCTTAAGACCGTATATTCTTCATGAAGTCAAAGACTCTAAAAACAAAACAATTGCTAAAACAAATACAAAAGTTATTAGAAATATTTCAACAGTAGCAAACACAAAAACGGAAAAAGGATATCTCAAAAACGTAGTTGAAAGAGGAACTGGATCGAGAGCATACTTAGATTATGTGTCTATTGGTGGGAAAACAGGAACTGCTGAGAAAATTCAATCTGGAAGTACTTCTTATGCAAAATACAGCTATACGGCAGTATTTGTTGGGTTCTTTCCTGTTGAAGACCCACAGTATGTTATTACCGTTGCTTATGATGAGCCAGCCTATGAGTTTCACTTTGGTTCTGCATCAGCGGTGCCAACATTTAAAAAGATAACAGAGCAAATCATCGCTTTACCTTCGTGCAAACTTATTCCTAATATGAAATGGGAAAAACAAGTAATGGTAAAAATGCCAGACATAATGGGGCTCAGCAAAACTGCTGCTCAGCAAAAACTTTCAAAAGAAAAGATTCAATACCAGATTGCAGAAAAAGAGGCTAATGGCATAGTGATTGACCAATATCCAAAAGCTAATGTTTCTTTTAGCTCAAATGAAAAAGCAACAATTGTCATTGGTAAAAAGGCTTCACCAGAAAGCAATAATGATGTTTCTAAGATGCCTAATCTGGTTGGAATGTCGATTAGAAAAGCTAATGCTGTTGCAAAGAACCTGAAAATTGAGCTTGAAATCTCTGGTAGTGGCATTATCGTTTGTCAATCAATCCCCCCAGGAGAACCAATTAATTACCTTCAAAAATGCAAAGTGAGTGCACAATGAAACATTTACAGGAATATATAAATCAATTAAAACAAGATGGCATTTTGATAGACATAATATCAAATGAAAGTGATATAAATTGCATCAAAATAGCTGGCGTAACAGCAAATACAAAAGAGCTAAAACAAGATGATATATTTGTCTGCATCAAGGGCTTTTCTGTAGATGGGCATACATTAGCCCAAGAAGCGGTAAACAAAGGAGCGAATGTTCTTGTTGTAGAGCATAAAATAGAGATAGATAATGCAGTGCAAATGATAGTTAAAGATAGTCGTAAAGCAATGGCGATCTTAGTTAAACATTATTATGATGACCCAGCAAACTCTTTTAAGCTGATTGGTATTACAGGAACAAATGGCAAAACGACCTGTGCATGGCTTGTGATGCAGATATTACAGGCAAAAGGGTATAAGGTTGCCATGATAGGTACTTTGGGGCATTATATAAATGGTGTCAAATACGATTCTGAACGAACTACTCCAGATATAATTGATTTGAATAGGATATTCTCGCAGATTAGAGAAGAAAAAGTTGAATATGTGGTGATGGAAGTATCTTCTCATGCCATCGCCTTGAGTAGGGTTTATGGTTTGAATTTCTATATTACAGCCTTTACTAATCTCAGCCAAGATCACCTTGACTTTCATCATGATATGCAAGATTATGCTCAGACCAAGCTCAGGCTTTTTACAGAGCTCCAAGATGAAAATGGATTTAGTGTGATTAATATTGATGATGATTTTGGACAAGATATTGCCAATAAAATAAATGTAAGAGTAAAGCCTGTAAGCATTAATGTAGATAAAAAACATGATAAACAAACCTACCTGGCAAAAGATATAAAGTTTGATTTGCAGAAGACACGCTTTGTGCTGAATAGTCCATTGCATAATGATGAAAGTCTTGTTACAAGTCTTGTTGGCGATTTTAATATCTCAAATTGTATTACATCAATTGCTATAACTGACGAGATAGCAAATAAGTGTGATCGCAGCATGAAAGATATTATTGCAGAGCTCAAATCTGCAAAAGGTAGAATAGAGCTCGTACCAAACAGTCTTGGGCTGGGTATATACATAGATTATGCACACACGCCAGATGCAGTAGAAAACGTTTTGAAAAACTTAAATAAAAGTATGCATCAGCGCTTAATCACTCTTATTGGTGCTGGTGGGAATAGAGATAAATCAAAAAGGCCTCTCATGACAAAAGCGGCTTTACATTACTCTGATCTTGTGATATTATGCGATGATAATCCACGAGATGAAGAACCTTTTAAAATAATAGAAAATATGTTAGATAGTATCGATCATAAGACAAATATTCTCATTATTAGAGATAGGAAAAAAGCTTTGCAAAGTGTCTTGTCTCTGGCTAAAAAGGGTGATATTGTTTTAATAGCTGGTAAGGGGCACGAAACCTATCAAGAGATAAAAGGTGAGAAGCACTCATTCGATGAGTATGCAATTTTATCTGAATATTTGTTATGCCATGACAAAGAGACAGAGAGTGGTGATGCTTTACCGATACCTATTGACTTGATGAACTTTTCGTGGTGGTTTGGGCTTCCATTTGAACAAGCAAGGCATGGTAGTTTTGACTTTATCGAACACATTGTAACTGATTCAAGGTCGATCAAAGAGCACAGTCTATTTGTGGCATTAAAAGGTGATAGATTTGATGGTGGAGACTTTTGCCGAGAAATTTTAAAAACAAATCATACCTTCTGCCTTGTAAATAAGAGTTATCATGGTGCATCATCTCTCGAAAAGGAATTCAAAGATAGAATAATATTTGTTGATGATACACAAGAGGCTTATGGGTTAATGGCGCATAAATATTTAAGATTATTTGGCATAAAAGTAATCGCATTAACTGGAAGTACAGGCAAGACAACAACAAAAGAATACCTCTTTCATATACTTTCAGAGAGATATAAAGTTTTGACAAATAAGGGTAATGAGAACAATCTTATTGGTGTTCCTAAAACGATCTTTGCGCTTCAGGCATATCATGAGGTGGCTTTGCTTGAGCTTGGCACTAATCACTTTGGAGAGATAAAAGCACTTGCAGAGATTACTCAACCAGATATCTCTCTCATTATTAATATTGGTGCAGCCCATTTAGAGTTTTTTGGTAATGAAGATGGCGTATTTAAGGAGAAATCAGAGCTCTTTAGATTCACAAAAGACACTGTTATCTATCCCTGTAATGATAGAAGGTTTGACAAGTTCAAACAAGATAATATACATTCAATTAGTGTTGGTGAGTGTGGGAATGCAGATTACAGAGTTGAAATTTTACAAGAAACAGAACAGTGCATTGATTTTTCTATCAATCAAGAAGATTTCTTTATCAATGATAATGTTAGATTTAAAGTACAAAATGTTGCCTTTGCAATAGCTGTAGCAAAGAAGATGGACTTTGGTCACGATGAGATCCAATCAGGTATAATAAAGCCTTTGAATATAAGTTATAGAATGAAAAAAATAGAGATTAATGGTAGTTTATGGCTGGCAGACTGCTATAATGCCAATCCCGTTTCAATGAAATCTGCCATTGAATATTGGGTAAATTTACAAAAAGAAAAAGAGCACTTTGCAGTACTTGGTGATATGCTCGAACTTGGTAATAAATCAGAGTTTTACCACCAAGAAATAGGCGAATTGCTCGAAAAGCACAAGGTCAATCAACATGTGTATAGTGTAGGAAAACTGAGCAAGGCATTCAATAGTAAACAACATTATATGACTGTAGGTGAGTTGATTAGTAGTGGTATTTTGAACGAGATACCAGAAGGTAGTGTTGTTTTGATCAAGGCTTCAAATGGAATCCAATTACAAAAACTGATAGAGAGGTAATATATGTTTTATCATTTATTCTATCCATTAGCGCAATATCACATTTTCTTTAATGTGTTTCGCTACATCACTTTTAGAGCTGTAGCAGCATTTATCACGTCTTTGCTATTTACTTTTTTCATCGGACCTAAGATAATTAGAATTTTAAAAGTAAGTAGAGCAGTAGAGACAATTAACGATGAAGTGCCTGAAAGTCACAAGACCAAACAAGGCACGCCGACGATGGGTGGCTTGATAATCCTATCAGGAATCTTATTATCAACTCTATTGTGGAATAATCTGCTAAACACTAATATCTTGCTTTTACTTTTAACGCTACTGTGGCTTGGTGGGCTTGGTTTTCTTGATGATTATCTCAAGAACTTTTTGAAGGAAAAAGAGGGGCTTATCCCAAGATACAAGCTTTTAGGACAAGTATCTCTTGGCTTGATTCTTGGAACGGCTTTGTTCTTTATGCCAGGCTCAACCGATATAACAGTAATAAGTGTACCTTTTTTAAAAAACTCTTTCATCTGCTTATCGTGGCTATTTATACCTTTTGTCATTTTTATGATAACAGCGACATCAAATGCGGTAAACTTAACAGATGGGCTTGATGGCTTGGCGGCAGGCACAATTTCCATAGCATGTTTCGGACTCGGAATAATGGCATATCTTAAAGGGCACTCAGTCATGGCGTCCTATTTGAATATGGAGTTTTTACCAGAAGCAGGTGAGGTGGCAATTTTTGCTACATCTATGATTGGTACGACTATTGGGTTCTTGTGGTTTAATGCAAAGCCAGCTCAGGTGTTTATGGGAGACACGGGGTCTTTAGCGCTTGGTGGGCTACTTGCTCTAATATCCATCATTCTTAAAGAGGAATTATTCTTTGCAATCATTGGTTTAATCTTTATTGCAGAGGCTGGTTCGTCTATGCTACAAAGATATTATTTTAAATATACACGTATTAAGTTCGGTGAGGGTAAAAGACTCTTTAAAAAAGCACCTATACACCATCATTTCGAGATGATGAATATTGCCGAAGAGAAGATTGTCTTAAGGTTTTGGATTGTAGCTATGCTATTAGTAGCAATAGGCTTAGGAACATTAAAGTTGAGATAAAGTATGTTATTTTTAAAACAAAGATTTTCAATAATAGGTATAGCCAGAAGTGGTTTAGCGGCAGCTGAAAAGATTAAAAAAGCTGGCGGCTATGTGTTTTTATCAGACTCAAAAAAGAAAGAGAGTATTCCTGAAAGCGCTTCGCTTGAAACACTCTATGACTGCGAGTTTGGTGGCAATACAGAAAAAGTATTAGATACTGATTACATTATTCTGAGCCCAGGCGTGCCACAGAGCATTCCTATCGTCAGAAAGGCTATGGATAGAGGTTTGCCTGTGATGAGTGAAATTGAATTTGCTTATCAAATTATGAACAAGAAGAGCAAAGTCATAGCTGTGACAGGATCAAATGGGAAAAGTACGACAGTATCATTAATCTACCATTTATTAAAAACAGCTGGGTACAAAACTCTTTTAGCAGGAAATATTGGCGATGCCTTTAGCAGCTTTGATATCGAAAATGAGTATGATTGGATTGTGCTTGAACTGAGTAGTTTTCAGCTTGAGCTTATCAAAGATTTTATGCCAGATATAGCTGTTTTAACAAATATTAGTCCAGACCATCTGAACCGCTATAATAGCTATGATGACTACATTTTAGCAAAGTTTAATATTTTCAAAAACCAAACTAAAAAGCAAAAGGCAATTCTTTTTGCAGATGATATAATGATCAAAAAGTATAGGCACTTAATTAAAGCCAAGATAGAAGAGTTTTCGCTAATAAACTGCACAGATGCCTATTATAAAAAAGAAGAAAACATATTGTGTGTGAAAGGTAAAGAGATCTTTTTAACTGATACTCAGCTAAAAGGACCTCATAATTACTGCAATATTATGTCAGCCCTACTTGCTGTAGATGAAGTAAAGATTGACGATAATACTCTTACAAGAGGTTTAAAGACTTTTCATGCTTTGGAGCACAGATTAGAACACGTCGATACAATTAAAGGCATAAGCTTTATCAATGACTCAAAAGCTACCAATACAGACTCAGTAAGAAATGCCCTTCTCTCTTTTGATAAACCTATTCATATCATCTTGGGTGGCTCTGAAAAAGGGGAAGATTATAGCGTACTGATCGACCTTTTAAAGAATCATGCACAAAAAACATATCTCATTGGAGAAACAAAAGAGAAAATGATAAATAGTTTTCAAAACAAAATAGTATATGAATCGTTTGCAGACCTCGAAACTGCAATGAGAAAAGCGTTTGCAGAATCAACAAAAGGCGATTATATCGTCCTCTCACCTGCTTGTGCAAGCTTTGATATGTTCCAAAATTTTGAGCACCGCGGTCAAGTATTTAAAGAGATTGTGAAGAAATTGAAAGATGAAAATAGTTAAGAAGTTTTTGAATGATAATCCCTGTGACAAAAGCATATTATTTATGTGCTTAGCACTAATGGCTTTTGGATTATTACTTCAATTAAGTATTGGTTCTTCACGAGGTACAGAGCATTCTCTTCAGTACTTCCAAATGCAATTAAAATGGGCTTTGATATCCCTCCCTACAATGCTTGTGCTCTCTCGTATAAAAAACATCTTCACCCTAATAAATAAAGCATCTTTTTTACTAATTCTTTTTTCGATTGTTGCACTTATACTGGTTTTAATCATAGGAACTACTCAAAAGGGTGGTACTCGCTGGCTACGTTTTGGAGGAATTGGCCTTCAACCGAGCATGCCAGCGTCAATCATTCTCATCCTTTATACGGCAAAGATTATTCATAAAAAGTACTTATATATCGAGAGATCAACTCTAATTAATTTTATCAAGGACTTTTTGCCTCTACTAATAATCTGTGCATTAGTCTTTGGCTTAATCTATGCAGAGAAACACCTAAGTACATTAATAGTCTTAGGTATAGCAATTCTTAGTATGTTTTTTGTTGCAAATATCAGGTTTTCAACCTTATTGATTTTAGTAGTATTAGTCGGTGGTTTAGCATTATTTACGATCAAGCATGGCGAAGAAAGCTATCGTTCATCACGCATGGAGATGTTTTCACAATACTCTTTATATCATAAGCTTTTCAAAATAAAAGTAAGTGATACAAATGATGATGCATATCAAATAAAGGAGAGCCTCACAGCAATTTCAAGTGGGCATATATTTGGCACAGGACCATCGAAAGGCAGAGCAAAACACTATTTTCTCCCTGATGCAAAGTCTGACTATATTTTTGCTATAATAGCTGAAGAATATGGCTTTATAGGGGGATTAATCGTAATCGTTATTTATACATTTATTTTCTTAAAATCATGCACTATTGCCTGGAAAACAAAAAACTTATATCTACAATTAGCAGGCATAGGTTTAGCATTAAATTTCTTTCTACCAGCAATGGTAAATACTGGCGTCTCTATTTCTGCTTTACCTCCAACTGGTTTAACAATGCCGTTTTTGAGCTATGGAGGTACATCATTTTTCTTTAATGCTGTGAATATGGGGCTTATACTCAATTTAAGTACATTTGAAGAAGGTGAAATATGATTAATAATAAAAGAATCGTTGTTTCAGCAGGAGGAACAGGTGGACATATTACTCCTGCATTGGTTATCTGTGATGAGTTCTTAAAGAATGGCTGGGAGATCCTTTATATCGGCAATAAAGATAGCCTTGAAGAAAAGATAGTTACAGGGAAAAACATCCCATTCTACCCTATCGATGTTCAAAAACTATATAGAAATTGGACATTTCAACACGTAAAATTCCCTTTTAAATTATTGAACAGTGTCTTAAAATCATATCTAAAAATTAGAGAATACAAACCTGCCTTTGTTATTTGTACAGGCGGCTTTGTCTCAGGTCCTGTTGGGATTGCATCGATATTGGCAAAGTTCCCTCTCTTTATTCATGAGCAAAATAGCTATCCAGGAATCACCACACGCTTTTTGGGCAAATATGCTAAAAAAGCTTATATAGCATATCAAGACTCGAAAACCTATTTTGTGAAAAATAAGACAGTATATACAGGGAACCCCATTTATAAAGAAAAGTTATTATCAAATGAGAAGATTGATTTCGACAAATATAAGCTCAAACAAGATAGCAAAAAGTTATTAATACTCGGTGGCAGCCAAGGGTCTCTCTTTATTAACTCATTAATACTCAAGAATATCGATTTTATTCAAAGTAATGGTTTTGAGATCTTATGGCAAACAGGCAAAGATCATCTAAAGAAAATTCAAAATCGAATAGATAATCAGAATGGCATTTTTGCATTTGATTTTTCTGATGAACTTCATAAAATGTATAATTCAGCAGACATGGTTGTATGCCGTGCTGGTGCGCTGACACTCTCTGAAATAGAGAGTAAGAAGTTGCCCTCTATGATTATTCCTCTACCAGATGCAGCAGGTAATCATCAAGTATTTAATGCATTAGACTTTCAAAATAAAGGTTATGCTGTTGTTTTAGAACAAAAATATTGCCACAATTTTCAAAAAGTCTTTTTATCATGTTCTGAAAACCTCGATCAAATCAAAGACAAATTTGTAGATTCAATCCATATAGAAGCAAGCTTGGTTATTTATAATTCAATAATAAATACCTTACAAGGTACAATAAAATAGCCTTTTATAATACTATGATAAAGAAAAGAAATTCAGGAGGTAATATGTTAGGTAAGACAAAAAAGATTCATTTTATAGGGATTGGCGGAATTGGTATGAGTGGCATTGCTGAATTTCTTTTGAACCATGGCTATGAGATTACTGGTTCCGATATGCAAAATTCAGAAATCACACGATACTTAGAAGACAAAGGCATAGTCATTTTTTACAACCATAATGTCAACAATATTAAAGAAGTGGATGTTGTTGTAAAGTCTTCTGCAATTAAAAATAACAACCCCGAAGTTGTGTATGCAATAAGCCAAAAGATACCTGTTATCAGACGCGCTGAAATGCTCGCAGAACTAATGAGAATGTCTTTTGGTATTGGCATTGCAGGTACACATGGCAAAACCACAAGCACATCTTTAGTTGGTATGGTATTGAGTAATGCCATGCTTGATCCGACTGTTATAGTTGGTGGAAGAGTGCAAAATTTTGGTACAAACAATCGCCTTGGCTCTGGGAAATATATGATTGTAGAAGCAGATGAATATGATCGTTCATTTTTGACGCTTACACCAGTTATTGCGGCAATCACAAACATCGAAGCAGACCACTTAGATTGTTATACAGACCTTGATGAAATCAAGTCAGCCTTTATTCAGTATGCTAATAAAGTACCTTTTTTTGGCTGCGTGATAGCTTGCCTCGATGATAATGGTGTGCAATCAGTTTTACCAAGCATAAAAAAGAGGGTTTTAACATACGGTTTATCACGTCAAGCTGAAGTTAGAGCTATAAACATTAACCAAGATAGTTTCAAGACTTCATTTGATGTACTTTACAAAGAATATATTTTAGGCAATATCAATACTGAACTTATCGGCAATCACAATATTCAAAATGCATTACTTGCCATTGCTGTTGGTATTGAAATGGATATACCATTTGAGATGATAAAAAAAGGCATAGAAGAGTTTAAAGGCGTATTTAGGAGATTTGAATTTATTGGAGAAGCTAAAGGCATCAGGATATATGATGATTATGCACATCATCCAACAGAAATAAAAGTTACTCTATCTGGCATAAGAGAAAATACCCAAAAAAGAATCATAGTCCTATTTCAACCGCATTTGTATTCCAGAACAAAAGATTTTGCCTTAGACTTTGGGCGTTCATTCTATCAATCCGACTTGCTTTTTGTTGCACCAATCTACCCTGCACGCGAATTGCCTATCGAAGGAGTTACTGGCCAACTCATAGCCGATGCTGCAATACAATCTGGGCACCATCATGTGCACTTTATCGAAAATAAAGATGATATTATCAGCACAGTTTTAGAGCACTTAGAAAAAGAAGATGTACTTATCACAATGGGGGCAGGAGATATTTACAAATACGGTGCAGAGATCTTGGAGAGATTAAAATGAACAAGCCTTGTATGCTGTCTTTAAGAGACTTATCGCATATCAAAATTGGAGAAGATACCTCGCATCTTTACTTTCCAAAGAGTTTTGATGACTTGATCAATCTTTATCAGAAGTATCATAATACTAACAAGATAATCCCTTTAGGTGGCTGCTCAAACATACTGTTTGGAAATACGGAACACCACGTTTTAATCAGTGATAAATACATACCTTGGAAATTCATTTTAGAAAAAACAAAAGAAGATAACAACCTTTTAACTATTTCTCCGAACATAAACATCAATGTTTTAATCAAGAAGCTTGCTGAATACAATTTAGGTGGGCTGGAGTTTCTATCAGGCATACCTGCAAATATGGGCGGGTTAGTGGCAATGAATGCTGGCGCCTACCAAAAACAGATTGGAGACTATGTTCATTCTATAAAAGTAGCAAATCAAGATGGAATTAAGACATTCAGGAAAGAAGATTGCCATTTCTCATATAGAAAATCTTCGATAAATGGTTTCATTGTAGAAATCACACTTAATGTTGAAAAAGTCGACAAAGGCATTGTATTAAGCAAAATGAGAGAAAACATTGATAAAAGAAGACAAAGCCAGCCATTGAATATGCCAAATATAGGCTGTTTCTTTAAAAACCCAGAGAATAACTCTGCTGGCAGGCTAATTGATAGTTGTGGGCTAAAAGGTTATGCTGTCGGCGATGCAATGGTCAGTTATGAGCATGCTAATTTCCTAATTAATAAAGGGCAAGCGTCGTTTAAAGAAATGTTGACTCTCATTGATAAAATAAAGAGTGAAGTAAAGCGCAAGTACAACATTGAGCTTGAGCTGGAGATTAAAATAATAAATGAATAGACGTTATCGCAGAAAAAGGGGATCGACAAGATTTTTTGTCTTTTTCATACTAATAACATTTTTCGTAATAGGTATGTGGCATTTAATTGTCTATTTTATTAAAGATATGGATGCCTTCAATATTAAAAAAATCGAAATAGTTGGTCAGAAGAACCTTGACCCTGTCTTTTTGGAAAACTTATCAGCAGAATTTATCGGCAAGAACACATTTAAAGTAAAAAAGCAGGACTTTATTCGAAAATATGAAAACATCGTTAGGGTAAAATCTGTAATCGTATCAAGAAGGTTGCCATCAACAGTTAGGATTGAAATACACGAGAGGCTTGGAGTTCTTTATGTTAAGACACCAGAGGGCGATTTCTTTCCTGTTGATGAAAACTTTATTGTATTAGATAAGGCGGATTTTTACCCAGCAGAAGATATACCTTTTGCAAATATCAATATTCAAAATACAAGCATTCAAATAGGTAAAGCCATTGAAAATAAGAGCTTGAAACAGATTTTTCAACTTCACAATAGTATAAAGAAGAAGGATATTAATTTGTCTAACAATATTTCAGAATATTATTTCAAAGGAAAAGATATTGCCTTTATCGACGCTCATAAAGGATGCCGTGTAATAATTGGGGATACAGATATCAATAAAAGACTTGAAAGATATATATTTCTGAGAGATAATCAAAGTTTTCAAAAAAACATTACAATCGACTTAAGGTTTAAAGATCAAGCAGTTATAAGAGAATAAAAAGTTTTAAAAAAATATCTTGATTAAATAATCAGTATTTGTAAAATGGCATCAGTTATTGGAGGATAAATGAAAGAAACAATAATTACCGGGCTTGACATAGGGAGTGCAAAAATTAGCTCAGTAATTGCATCAATAGACAAGGACCTAAAGATTACTGTTTTAGGTATTGGTAAAGCAAAAACAGCAGGATTCCTAAATGGGAAAGTGCAAGATTTAAAGCTGTTTTCTGAATCAATTATATCTTCAATAACAACTGCAGAAAGCGTTGCCAACAAAACAGCTCAAAACTTATACGTTTCAATAGCTGGATCATATTTATCTTCTCATATTTCGCAAGGCACAGTTCATTTAACAAGTGGACAAGGTCTTACAGAAATAGAACAATTACATGTTGATCATGTTTTAAGCAATGCTGTTATTGAGAATAAGCGTCATTTCAATTCAGAGCAATATGAGATAATTCATTGCATCCCTCAATATTATACATTAGATGAACAAGAGAATATCCCAAATCCCATTGGTATGGATGGTTATGAGCTAAGTGTCAAAGCATTAATTGTTACTGCTGAAGTTGCGCCTATGCGAAATATTAAAAAAGCAATTAAAATGGCGGGATTTTCAGAGGCAAAATATGTTTATGCCCCAATAGCATCTGCAAAGGCAACCATGAATGAATACGAACAAGATCTTGGTGGACTATTACTTGATGTAGGGAGCAATATCTCAGATTTATTGCTGATGAATAAGAAGTACCCACAATTTGCTTTATCTGTAGACAAAGGTAGCCAGCTTATCACCTACGACTTATACACTCACTTAAAAACAACCCCAGACTTTGCAGAACAAATCAAAATAGAAGTAAATAATTATGCAAATGATACAGCTTATCCAGGCACAGATGTCGAGATTAAAGGCATTGGTGGAAGACCTGCAGGAGTTGTACCGCTTGATTTTATTATTAAAATCATCGAAGATAGAGTAGAAGAAATATTAAATGAAGTATATAAGCATTACCTAAACAATTATCAAAAGATTAATTCTCCTGTAGCCGGTATTGTTCTTACGGGTGGTGCTGCGCATATGAATTGCTTTAGCAAGCTTTGTTATAAAATATTTAATATGTCTGTAAGGATAGCTTACCCAGACTTTTCTGGCTTTACCTCTATCGTCCAAGACCTCAATACACCAAATTATTCAACTATCGTAGGCACCCTCTACTTTGCATTGGATGATTTAACAGGCAATAAAAAAGAGAGTAATTTTAATTTCTCATTCGGTTTAAAAGGAATTAAACAATCAATAATAAATTTTTTTAAAGAATTAACATAGGAGGAAACGATGAGCATTCAATACGCAGCAGAAAATCACTTTAATACAAGAATTAAAATCATTGGCGTTGGGGGCAGCGGTGGAAACGCAATAAATGCAATGATTAATAAAGACATCGAAGGTGTCGAATATATAGTAGCAAATACTGATACTCAAGCTTTAAATATTTCATTATCAGAAAACAGAGTTCAGTTAGGTGGAAGAATTGCAAATGGTTTAGGTGCTGGCGCAAACCCAACTGTTGGTAAAGATGCAGCAATTGAATCGATGCATGATATCGAAGAACAAATTGAAAATGCAAATATGCTTTTTATCGCAGCTGGTATGGGCGGAGGCACTGGTACAGGCGCAGCGCCAGTTATTGCAAAAAAAGCACGTGAAAGAGGAATTCTAACTCTTGGTATTGTTACATTCCCCTTTTCCTGGGAAGGATCAAACAGGGCAAGGAATGCAATGGATGGATTAACTGAACTTGAAGAAAATGTCGACACACTAATTGTGATACCAAATGACAAAATTAGTGAAGTTTACGGACGTTTAAGCGTAAGAGATGCCTTTTTAAAATGTGACGAAGTACTTGCTAATGCTGCAAAAGCTGTCTCTGATATTATCAATAAGAGCGGCTATATCAATGTAGACTTCGCAGATATAAAAACAATTATGAGTTATCCAGGTTATGCTTTAATGGGCTCTGGCGAAGCTTCTGGCGAAGGTCGTGCATTAAAAGCTGCTCAATTAGCATCTTCAAATCCTCTTTTATCTCATGTGAACCTTGACAAGTGCAAAGGCATACTTATTAATGTTACTGGTGGTGACGATTTGATGATGGACGAATATGAAGCTATCAATACAAGCATAATTGGCGCTGCTGGTGATAATGAAAATGTCATAACAGGTATCACTTTCAACCCTGAGATGAAAGATAATTTGATTGTGACCATTATTGCCACTGGTATCGACTTTAATGATATCAGTTCTTTGAGTAAATCGCTTCAATTAAAAAAACCTGCAACTATCAATAATACAACAAGAAATACACCATCAAGCACCACTGAACAAGTCAATCCTCCTTCATTTATGCAACAAAATACACCAGTAAACCCAACACCTGTGCTACGAATTGGTGGTACACAACCTGATATTCAACACAAGCCTAATATACAGTTTCATCAACCAGATATCAACCCTACTCAGAATAACAGCAATGTAATTGACTATACAAAAACCACAAGTACAATACAAAAATCAAACAATGAAATACCTGAAAGACCATCATTTTTGAAGAAAATATTTGATTAGTATTCAATGCTATTATACAAGGCGTGAGCATCAATGCCCACGCCTTTTTTCATTGACCTGCTTTTTGAATATAAAATCTGAGGCTGTTGCATAGTAACCAAAATTGCTTATAAAAGAATAAAGCAGAATCAAAAATAAAAACATCACCCTCTATATAGAGGGTGTTGCATAGTCAACTATATTTTCTCAAGAAATCTATTTAAAAAAAGGCATAAAATTAATGTAAATATCTCTTGACAAATAAGTTAGGAGGTTTATATTGGTACTTAATCAACCACAAGGAGATAAGAAATG
>JAKPKU010000153.1 GCA_029553545.1 Candidatus Cloacimonadota bacterium | reverse complement strand
TATTTCTTCTGTCAGTCTGAGTAGTTCGACAGGCTCACTGTAAACTTTGTCGAAGACTGACTATTTAATCTGTTATTATTTTTGAAAAATATAATAAAAAGTCACACTTCGATCCCGCAAGACGGGACAGGTAAACTTAGTGTGACATTAGTTTTACGATCTGCGCTTATTGATTGCCACCCTAAGTCCGCCAAAGGCGGATCGAAGGGTGACCATTTCTGCTTTAGTGAAGCTTCTATTATCTTTCCTGACTTGTGATTTTTAGTGCGACACGAGCACAACAAAAAATACATTTTTGTTCTAAAAAATAAGTTTATCAACTACCATTTTCACTTCTGAGTTCATCTTTACTCTTAAGATTATTTCTTCTCCGCTGATTGTGTTCATTATCCGTGCATCAGTTACACTCTTTAACAGCTTTATTATTGTCTGTGTTGATTTCTCAGTTTTCAATTCCATATACTTACAAATAGCCAATGCCATAAAGCAGATCAATATATGTAACTCAATTATCTCTTTTTTATGATGAAATATCGGACGTATCTGTAAATCACTTTTAGTTATTCTAAATGCGTGTTCAATGCGCCAGAGATTGTGATAATGATTTACTATCAGTTCGTTATCTGCTTGAGATTCTTCTAAATTCGTGTAATACCCTTTTATCCCCAACAGAAGTTCATTCTTTTCTATTAAAGATTGATTCAACTGGTACGAATGATTCTGAATCTTAATGTATTTTGCCCTTTTAACTTTGCCTGGTTGTTCGATAAGATTTTTAGCTTTTTGAATATAGTTATCCATCTCGCGTTTATCCTTTCGGTAACGTTTTTCAGAATACTCACAAATCAAATCTCCAAGTTCAGTTTTTATCCGCACTGTTTTATTATCCGAGCGATTTAATAGCATTGAGATTTGCTTTATTAAATTGAGCGATAGATTTGCCAATCTGGCCCCAACTATGTATTTAAGAGAAGCCTTTAACAATGCTTTGATATTTTCACTGCTTATCATTGCCGCATCTGCAACTACTGTTATAGTATCAATCTTATTATTCTGTTTATATTCATTGATAATCGGGATAAATGTATGACCTTCAAACTTATTTCCCTCAAATATTTGATACCACAATGGGAAACCCTCGGATGTTACTATTAACCCCAATACTATTTGTGGTTGATTAAATTTATTGTCTTTTGAAAAACCACGTCTTCTGAAATCATCTTCTTTATCACTCTCAAAATACAATGTCGTTACATCATAGAAGATAAACGAAAAGTTAAAGTTAAATTCTTCCTTTGCTATGTTCGATATTTTTGAGGCAACCTGTTTTTTAATTGCCTCTAACTTTGGCAGTTTACGATAAAGATACTCTCTTCTGTGTTCTATACCGAGAAAATCTTTTAAGAACTCAATTGCTTGAAATTTAGAACCTGGTTGTATGATTCTTGCAATAACCAAATCAAGAAGAAGTTGATTCTTATGACGATGAAAGTTAAACTTCTTAGACAACCCTAATAAAGTCTCATAGAGCAGTCCATATCGAAAACCAAGGTATTCAACGGATTTGAGATTGACTAAATCACTTTGCATATCCTTCGGGAAAAGTAATTGTTGACTTGTCAGCTTATTGATATACCCTAAGGCAATCAACTTGAGTTTTTTCAACTCATCTTGGTTGTGGCTACTTCCGATGTGTTTGACAATTATCCTTCGTCTGTTTTCATAATAAATAACTTGAACTGCTGTGGCTTTTGACGAGGTTTTTGTAGTTCTAATGTGTAGTTTACTCATATTGACCAGATTAGTGCGACTAACAGTTTTAAAAGTAACGTTTTTAAGCCATAATCAAAACTTTTTTGCCTCTTTTTTTAATTGTCACAAGTCAGGAAATATCTTGTGAAGTGCACTAAGGGCTTGTGAAATGCACTTGATATACTAAAGAAGAGAATTTTTAAATGTTAAAAAAATAAATTGTTGTGGAATGAAAAATAAATCTAACTCAAATACCGATACTCTTTAACATATTTATTTTATTACGACTAACAGGTAAACAATCTCCGCTTTTCAGAATAGCCCGGTATTTACCACCACCGAGAATCTGGATTGATTCTACATTATTCCGATCAACAATAAAGGATTTGTGAATGCGATAAT
>JAKPKU010000146.1 GCA_029553545.1 Candidatus Cloacimonadota bacterium | reverse complement strand
ACATGTCACTTATCATTAATCACAACCTACCAGCTATGAACACAGCTCGTAATCTCACAGCTGCTTATGGTAGTTTGGCAACATCAACACAGAGACTTTCGACAGGTCTTAGGATCAACTCAGCTGCAGACGACGCAGCAGGGTTGGCAATTCGTGAAGGAATGCGCGCTGAAATCGCATCATTAAGTCAAGGTATCCGTAATGCACAGGACGGTATATCAATGATTCAGACTGCCGAAGGCGCACTATCAGTTATTGATGAAAAACTCATTCGTATGAAGGAACTTGCAGAACAAGCAGCAACAGGTACATATACCAATGAACAAAGAATGATTATTCAATCTGAGTTCGCTGCAATGGCTTCAGAAATTGATCGTATAGCTTCATCAACGTCATTTAACGGGATTAAGCTATTAAATGGAAATGTCTCGATATCTGGAACAAGTGGATCATGGACAAAAGGTAACACTTGGTCTGCAACAGAAGGTTTGTGGTCAAACTCTTCTGGTTGGCAAGAAGTTAATGGTGTAGCTGATGAAAAAGGTAATATTGCAGGCGGCTTAAAAGTTCACTTTGGTACAGGAAACAAGCGTGCTGAAGACTATTACTTTGTTCGTATAGCTGATGCAAGAACCGAATCTTTATTCCGCGATGCTGGAGCTTCAAAAGGCAGTTCAACAAAAGTTGCTGTCTCGACACAACATGCGGCACAAGAAGCACTTGAAAAAATATCAACTGCTATTTCAAGAAAAGAGAACATTCGTGCGTCACTTGGTGCAATGCAAAACCGTTTAGAAAATACGATTACTAACTTACAAATTCAAGCTGAAAACCTTCAAGCTTCAGAATCTCGAATCTCTGATGTGGATATTGCAAGCGAAATGACAGAATACACTCGCAACATGATACTCACTCAAGCTGCAGTTTCTATGTTAGCACAAGCTAACTCGCTGCCACAAATGGCACTTAGATTACTTGACTAAGATTATTCGGAAGTTTCATTGAGGTCTCCTCTACAATAGATTGGTTTGGTAGCTTATACCTAAACACCTGCAGTAGATTTAATGGTGGATAAGATAACTCTTATTAAGGAATAAAACAAATCAATCAAGGAGGAAAAATGTCACTTATCATTAACCACAATATGAATGCGCAAAATGCTACAAGAAACTTGAACAATGTCTTCGGAAATTTGTCAACTTCTGTACAGCGCCTTTCTACTGGTTTACGTATTAATTCAGCAGCAGACGATGCTGCGGGATTGGCAATTCGTGAGGGTATGCGTTCAGAAATTGCCGCATTAAATCAAGGAATTAGAAATGCTCAGGATGGTATTTCTTTGATTCAAACTGCTGAAGGTGCGCTTTCAGTTATCGATGAAAAGCTCATCCGTATGAAAGAATTGGCAGAACAAGCTGCAACTGGTACTTATACCAATGAACAACGTATGATTATTCATTCTGAGTTCGCGGCAATGGCTGCTGAAATCGATCGTATCGCAACTTCTACTTCTTTTAATGGTGTAAAACTTCTAAATGGAAATGTTTCTGTATCTGGTACTAACGGAACTTGGACAAGTAAAAATACTTGGAAAAGTGATGAAGGTGTTTGGACTAACTCGTCTGGATGGCAAGAAAATACTGGTACTGCTGACGAAAATGGCAATGTGACAGGGGGTATTAAAATACACTTTGGCGCAGGCAATAAAAGAGCAGAAGACTATTATTTTATCAAAATTGCTGATACCAGAACTGAGTCATTGTTCCGAGAAGCGGGAAGTGCAAAATCTGGCAAAACAAATATTGCTGTTTCAACTCAACATGCAGCTCAGCTCGCACTTGAGAAGATCAACACTGCAATAGTTCGTAAAGAGAATGTACGCGCATCACTTGGTGCAATTCAAAACCGTTTAGAAAACACTATTACGAATCTGCAGATTCAAGCTGAAAATCTACAAGCTTCTGAATCACGTATCTCAGATGTGGATGTAGCAAATGAAATGACCGAATACACTCGCAACATGATACTTACACAAGCTGCTGTTTCTATGCTGGCTCAAGCAAATTCGCTTCCTCAATTAGCTCTTCGTTTACTCGGATGATGCTATGAAGAGGTGAGTCATGCTACACAAAACAGTTTATCAAAAGCAATTTAAAATCTTGGCTAAATCTGCTGTGGCAATGTCAATTTGGCATAAACCAAAAGACATTGAGAGGTGCTAGGCTAACCGAACCGGATGGGCGACGGGACGCTGTCGTCCATCAATCTTTTCTCATCAAAATTCATCATATCACTGGCAATTAAAGAAACCAAGGTTATATCTTTGGTTTTTTTTTATTTTGCTTTATTATTTATGTATTTAGCTAAATCGTGTTGGGTGTTTATATTATAATAAAAATGCTCTTCTGCTGCACTTGCTTCATACCATTTAATTGAAATCTTGTCAAAGAAACCTCTAACGGAATACTTCTTTTCTGCTAATAAAGCCTCTACAAAGGGTAAACAATTCTTATGGTAAAAGCTATGTAAAGGTTCAAACCCATTTCCATGTCGTGGAACGATAGCTAAAGTATTCGGATTATCATCCAATAAAGATAACTGTCTTAGAATAAACTGTTTATTTAGATTTGGCATATCACAAGCAACTAAGAAGACACCTTGTGTTGTGCATTTTTTCAAAGCTGCGTGTAGCCCAGCCAAAGGACCACAATCTTTATGGAAATCATTTGCAAATATTATGTCTGGAAACATTGTTCTTATCTCTTCTTTTTCTGAGACTATTATGATCTCTTTAAAAATGCTTTTTAATACGTTTATTTCCAATTCTATTAAGCATTGATCATCTATCTCAATTAAAGATTTTTCGCTCTTAAAACGACTGTTTTTGCCTCCTGCAAGCACTACTCCTGTTATGTCATGCTCGATATTATACTGTTTCAAGAAACCTTCTTCCTTTTTCTGTAATAAAGCGATAATCTTCTTCTCTACGTACAATTCCCTCTATATCATAAATTGCAAAAAGCAATAAACATATTTTTCTATTTCCGTTTATTAAATCCCTAAAAGTTGAAACAGTAATTCCTTCTTTGTGCTCGTATAAGTACTGCAATAGTGTTATACGACAATTGTCGACGATCTTGTAATAAATATAACTTTCTTCGATATAATACGCCTTACCTCGACGAACAAGATAGGTTAAGAGATGCTTTAATAATTTATCATCTATGCCTTGATACTTACTTTTTTGGCACATTTCGCTCCAAAGAGGTGTTTTCATTTTTGATTGCTTGATAAAGTTTTCAATCCATTGTAGAGCCTTATTTGTTTCTACAGTAAAAACAACTTTATGATTGGTAATAGCATAAGTATTTTCTCTTTTTTCAACAATCTCATCATTGATTAAGGTGTTGATTACCCAATTAACAGCAACTTGTTTTTTGTCTTTAGGATACTCAAATAAAGCGAGTAGTTCATCAAAAGTTTTTCCATTTGGGTCATATGGGTTATTTTTATGCCACGACTGTATATGGCGTCTTACTCTATTGTAGTATCGTGTTAGTTGGGGTTGCAGCCAAAAATAAAGGTCATTGTTATCTTTATAGTTTACCTGGTAGTCATTTTCATCATTAAAGTCAATATCTTTTATTTCATTATAGTTAAGAGCAAGTTTAAAGGATATATCTTTAAGTGAAATAGGGAAGATGTGCTTTTCAGCTGTCAGCTTAATAGTGCTTCTCAAGTCACCTTCTGCAAGCTTTTTTAAAGCACCCTTCATCTTTTCTGTACGTCGTCTGTGATGTAGTGGCTGTGCATCAATTACTCTGCCACCGCCAAGTGTAATATCGCCGCTACTTTTTCTTATAATAAAACTATCATTATAAACGACAGGTATATATCTATCAAGGTGAATTTGGGCAAAGGCTGTTTCTCCAGGTTTTAACTTATCTTTATCTAATAAGTGGATTTTGGCTGATGCCTCTGCTGAACCTGACACAAAGAGTGTCTGTGACCATAGTGGCAAATCATTTGAGTTTGCAAATAAATTAAGCTCAACATCGATCAAATTAGTGCTGTCATAGGGCATGGAGCTAAGTAGCATCCCTTTTTTATATTCCTTATTATCGAGTCCTGTAAGGTTTATTGAAGCTCGATCACCAGCTTGTATTTCTGTTACCTCAAGTCCATGTCGCTCTAATCTTTTGATCTTGATGCTCTCTTTTTCAGGTAATAAATATAATGTATCTGTATTGTGCAGCCTGCCACTTAATACTGTTCCTGTAATCACTGTTCCAAAACCTTTTATAGAAAAAAGTCTATCAATATATTGCCTGTATATACCTTGTTTACTCTTTTCTTGAATACCTTCAGAAAGCTTTGCAATTTCATCTTTAAGTTCATCAATACCTGTTCCATCCTTTGCTGACACCTTTACAATAGGACTATTATCAAGAAAAGTGTTTTCTGTAAATTCAACCAGCTCTAATTCAAGAATTTCTAAAAGCTCATCATCTGCAAGGTCTATTTTATTTATAACAATGATTCCTTTATTTACTTTCAACATTTGCATGACTTGCAGGTGCTCTCGTGTTTGGGGCATTATCCCACTATCAGCGGCGATAATTAATAAAACAAAATCGATACCATTTGCGCCAGCAATCATAGTATTTATAAAGTTTTTGTGACCAGGAACATCGATAATACCTATGTCTAATTCGTCGTTTATTTGTAAATGACTGAACCCTAAGTGTATAGTAATTCCTTTTTGTTTTTCCTCAGGATGCGTATCACAGTCTTGACCGCTTAGAGCTCTAATGAGGGATGTTTTCCCATGGTCAATATGTCCTGCTGTACCCATTATAAGGTGTTTCATTACTCTATCCTTTGCATTAAATCGCTAAGTACATTGAGGATAATTCTGGTTTCTTTTTCAAATAAAGTTAACATATTAAAAGATAATTTGCCCTCTTTTAATACTGCAACGACAGGTGTATCTGCTTTCATCAATTCTATGTAAACTTTCTCAGCAAGCATATTGTTTAAATGCAATTGGACACTAAAACTTGGTAGTTCCAAGTATGGCATTGTACCCCCACCAGTTCTACCTTCTGAGCTAACTATTTCGCAAGCTATGTTATTTTTTTTCAAAGTTTCTGTAAAGAATAATGCTTTTGCTTTGATATCGCTTTTAGATTGGGACAGCATTTTGAATAATGGATTATGCTCGAGAAGCTTTTTTTCATCAAAATATAATGAAAGACTTTCGAACAAGATTCTCAGGGTTAGTTTATCAACTCTAATTATCCTCATTAATGGGTTTTTGGCAAGTTGACTTATTAGCTCTTTTTTGCCCACAATAATGCCACATTGGGGACCACCTAACAATTTATCCCCACTAAAACTAATCAAGTCAATTCCTTTTGCCAAACAGTCTTGGACATTTGGTTCTTCTTTAATAAGTAGGCCTTCAATATCTTTTAATAAACCTGATCCCAAGTCATAAATAAAGGGTAAATGATTCTTTTTTGCAAGATCTGAAAGTGCTTCAATAGGGACGTCTTCTGTATGTCCAGCAATATAAAAATTGGATTGATGTGCTTTAAAAACCAAACCAGTGTTTTCATTAATAGCTGCTTTATAGTCTTCGATATTGGTGCAATTTGTTGTCCCAACTTCGTGCAATACACATCCACTTGCAGCCATGATATCTGGTATTCTAAAAGATCCACCTATCTCTATTAGCTCACTTCGGGACACGATGACTTCTTTATTCTTTGCAAATTGGTTTAACATAAGAAAGACAGCCGCAGAGTTATTATTCACTATTAAACAGTCTTCAGCGCCAGTAACGAGTTTTATTAAGTCTTTCAAATGTGTATTTCGGTTGCCTCGTTTGCCTGATTGCAAGTCGAACTCTAAGTTTGAATATGATGATAGTGAAGCAAAACTGTTATTTAATATGTGTTCGCTGAGTGGTGCTCGACCCAAATTAGTATGTAATATAATTCCTGTGGCATTTACCACTTCTTTTAACTGTGACTTGCATAAGTTATCAATATAATTTCTTACATTTTGAACAAAGCTGTCCTTATTAGTAATATTGATCCCTTTTTCTGCTTTATATATTGATAAAAAGTCTTTAACAGCTCTTTTTAAGAGAGTGGGCTCTTTGATACGGCAATCTTTAATTAGTTCATGATTTAGAATAAAATCAACTGAGGGTATTCTTTCGTTCTCTTTCAAAAAACACTCCTTATATTAGTTCTTTTCCAGCAATCATAACTTGCTTTATTTGTGAGGACATATCTGTGTAGATGATTCTTGATAGGATTGACTCTGGCTCTAAAACACTTAGTCCTGTATAGTCATAAAAGACAATATCTGCTTCTTTATTAATCTCGATACTGCCAATTCTATCTTGCATTGACAGGACTTCAGCACCTGCTAATGTCATCAGATAGAATGCTTTTGCTGGGCTTATTTGCGTGTGTGATTGTCTATAAATCGACATTTTAGCATGATAGGGCATGGAGAATGAAGTCCCTGCGCCAATATCTGATGCTAAAGCAAATACTACACCATTTTCTTCTGCGCTTTTAATATCAAACTCTCCACTTTTTAAGTAAAAATTAGAGTCTGCACAATACGCTATTTTTGAATTAGTTCCTTTTAGTAAATCTATTTCCTCTTCAGTCAAATGCACACAGTGACCAAATATGCTTTTTTCTCCCATAAGATTGCACTGGTAATAGACGTCGGCATATGACTTAAACCCAGGATATAGTGATTTTATATTTGCTATTTCATCGAGGTTTTCTGACAGATGAGTCTGCATATAGGCATTATTCTTTTTAATAAAGTCGCCAACTTCTTTCATCAAATCTTTGCTACATGAAATAGCAAATCGTGGAGAAAATATATATTCCAATAATGGATGCTTACCATGCCATTTTTCATATAGGGATATACTATCTTCAATGCTTTTAGATGCGTTTTCTGTGAGCTTTTCAGGACTGTTGATATCCATCATTACTTTTCCAATAAGAGCTCTAATTCCTGCCTTTTTTGCATTTTCAAAAGCTATATCGCATGCTTCACGATGTATCGTTGTATAAGCAACTAAGCATGTTGTGCCGTTTTTTATTGCATTATCAAAAAAGCTTTTTGAAATTGCATTTGCATGATTACGATTAGTAAACTTTTCTTCTTCAGGAAATACATATGTATCTAACCAATCAAGTAGTGATGGCTTTTGCAAGCCCATGATGTTCTTCTGGGAAATATGAGTGTGTGTGTCTATGAATCCTGGCAAAGCGAGATAGTTTGTGTAATCTTTGTAATCTCCAGTGTAATTGTCAGTTATATTTACAATTTTATTTTCGTTGATGTTTAGAAATGCATTTTTTTGAAAAACAAGATCAACATGATTGTTGCATGTTAGAATGTTGGTCTTAATAATCATATTTTTATATCATCGAAAGGAACTTTGCAAACCATAAAAATGGAAGAAACCAGAATAGAAATCAAGTTTTCAACAATCAATACTGCAATAGGAACGAGTGCACCTATAGCAATAAGTTTTATACTTTTAACTATAAAAGTATCAGGGCTTTTTAATATGGCAATGACAACAAAGATAGATAACAATGCAACGATGAACCTTAAAAATATCTTTTTGAACTTGATGAATAGGCAAATCCAAGGGCTATTGCGGGGCTCATCTAATTGCAAGAAATTCCATATACCTGTGATGTAATAATTAAAGCCAGCAAAAAAGAGATTGGTGGCAATTAATATGAAGGTGTCGACTCTGTATGGGAAAAACATGAAGTACATGATCATTACAAGAGCAAAAAAGATAAACGAACTTAAAAATAGTTTAATATCGATAAATAAAAGGCTAAAAACATTAAGAAACAATCCTAATACCATTAAGACAATAGGTACTTTCATAATCTCAAAATCTCCTTTCTAAAGTAAATATAAAAAGATTATCAATTAAGTCAATAAATATATCAATTATTTTATGCATTTATTTAACATGCTTTTGTTATTAGTGTTATGAATACATACTTGGTCAACTTCTTTTTAAAAAAGTCAATACAATTCACTTCTACTACTTTTCATTCTTATTCGTTTTTCTATCATTTTTCAAAGATATTAGGCAGAGTGTACTGATAGCTTTTTGGGGTTCTTGCACAGATAATTAAAATAACTTATAAAAGACAGATTGGTAATTGCCATATTTTTCTAATAAAAAGCGCACAAAAGAGAAAATAATCCCGTTATTCGTTTGGTTTTTCTATCTTATCACATTTTTTTTGATTACTCATGTATAAGACTATTTATCAGAGATATAGCAATATGATTCCCTTTGCATTCTCCTTGCTATCTTGGAGAATGAACGGTGATCTTATAGGAATCAAAAGGTAATGTAATGGATATGTATTGGGAATATTTATGAGATAAAAAAAAGGAGAGTTTAAACTCTCCTTTTGAATATATTTAGTAATTGTTTATTTCTTTTTGCTTCTATTTTTATATGCAACAACTGTATCTAATACAAGTGATGATGCAACAAACACAGAAGAATAAGTACCAACAATAATACCAATGAATAAGGTTAAAGCAAAGTCACGAATAACTGGTCCACCCCAGATTAATAGTGTCAAGTCAGCTAAAAGAGTAGTGATACTGGTAATAGTAGTTCGGCTGAGTGTGGAGTTGATACTGCGGTTAAAGATTCTGTATTCGTCTTCTTTTCTGTAGATTTTAAGGTCTTCACGAATTCTATCAAAGATAACGATGGTATCATTAATTGAATATCCCACAATTGTAAGCAATGCTGCAAGAACAGTCATACCGATTTCTACATTGAGGATTGATAAAAACCCAATGGTGATTAATGTATCATGAAGTAAAGCGGCAGCTGCAGAAACACCCCAAGAGAATTTGAAGCGAATCCAAATATAAAGAAGAATAAAGAAGATTGAAATAAAGACCGCTCTAATTGCTTGATTTCTCATTTCGAAGCCAGCTTTTGGTCCTACTTCTTCTTCTTGTTTGATAAAATTGCCTTTAGTAGATTCTGGGAAGTTTTCTTTTAAAGCTTTTTTAATCTTTTCGCTTGCGTTTTCAGTACTTGAAGTTTTAATGATAAAAAGGTCTGTATTAGTATCATCTGTAATTTGTTGAATTTCAGCATCTTTAAAACCAATGTCAGATAGAGTAACTCTTAATTGTTCTGCTTTTACGCCATTCAGTTCAGCTTGTAGCATTAAGCCACCAGTAAAGTCTATGTTATATTTGATTCCTTTATGAGCAGCAATTGAAATAAATCCAATAAGAATTAATGCAATAGATATGAAGTAGCATATTTTGCGAATTCCAATGAAATCAATGTTAGTGTCTTTTAGTAATTGCATTTTTCCTCCTAAATACTCAATTTGTCGCGTTGTGCATTGGTAACAAAATTATCAAAAATAGCATTACTAACAATAATAGCAGTAAACATAGATGATATAATACCAATTGAAAGAGTCACAGCGAAACCGCGGATAGCGCCAGTTCCAAATTGATAAAGAATAGCTGCAGTGATTAAGGTTGTAATATTTGAGTCGAGAATAGTGACAGTTGCTCTTGAGAAGCCATTGTCAACAGCGTTTCTAATGGTTTTACCAGCAGCGATTTCTTCTCTTATTCTTTCAAAAATCAATACATTTGCGTCGACCGCCATACCTATCGTAAGGATAATACCAGCAATACCAGGCAAAGTGAGAGTTGCTTTAAAAGCAGTAAGAGCAGCGAATATAAAGCCAATGTTTAAACTTAAAGCGATAGCAGCATTTATACCAGATGCCTTGTAATAAATAATCATAAACAATACTACTAATAGAGCACCTAAGATACCAGCTCTAAGTCCTGATCTAATACTATCAGCACCTAAACTTGGTCCGATTGAACTTGTTTTACCGATACTAATAGGAGCAGGTAAATTACCTGCCTTTAATACTATAACCAAGTCATTGCATTCTTCGAGAGTGAAATTACCAGTGATTTGAGCTTCACCGCCTCTGATTCTGTCATTGATGTTTGGTGCAACATACACAGTATTGTCGAGTACAATAGCTAATCTGCGGTTGATATTTGATCCTGTTACTCTTTCAAATATTCTTGAGCCTTCACGGTTAAATTTTAAAGAGATATAAGGTTTATTTGCATTTCTAAAGTCAGATTCACCAGATATTCTTACAGAAGCTTCACTGAGATATTTGCCTTCAAGCTCTGCTCTGTTATAGAGAAAGTAAACAGGAATTTCACTGCTTGGGTTTTGCTTATCTTCTTTTCCTAAGAGAATTTGATAACCATTGGGAATATTTGCTGTAAAGGATGAATCTGCAAGAAGCTTTTTAAAGTCTTCTTTGTAATTGTTTGAAACGGAATATCCATCACCACCAGAATAAATGATTCTTGAAAAGAAGTTATCCTTTTCATTTGTTTGAAGTGAGTCTGAAATAGTTTCAAGTGTAGATGTTGGTGATTGTTCTTTTAGATCTCCAAAATTGTGTTTGTCAAGATTGTTTTCAAGGTAAGAGTCTAATCTGTTAATAAGTGACTTAGTTTCTTCATCTTGTAATAACAGCTTGAATTCAAGTAAAGCAGTTTTACCAATTAGCTCTTTTGCTCTTTCATGATCGTCAAGACCAGGTAATTGGATGACAATTTTGTTTTCTCCAACAAGCTGTATTGATGGCTCTGCAACTCCAAAATAGTCAATTCTATTACGAATAACTTCAAGTGCAGATTTCACAGCGCTATCTTGCTCTTTCTGTGGTACATTTGTTAAGTCTACATACAAATCAATTTGAGAACCACCTTGTAAGTCTAATCCTAATTTTAACTTTGATGGCCAGATTTTTTCTGAGATAAAAGCTGGTCTTTCGCTAATCAATAGAGGTGTTAAAAAGTAGATTGTTAGCAAGAGGAAGATCGTAATTGATAGTGCACGGTATTTTGATTTTTTCATTCGAACTCAACTCCCTTTATTCTTAGTTTTTATTTTTTTATTACATAAATTACTATAATAAACAAAATTCTCATTCATATAAATTTAGTCAAGCAAATAATCAAGATTTTTTATAATCGATGGGTAGGGTATAGTTAACTAACTGTTATAAAGCTAACTACCTCATTTATGTATGACAAAATCGCCTGACGAATTAATTCACACTAAACAAATTTTTGATAGATTTGTATTGAACATCAATTAAATCAAATGACTTATTGCTTATGTTTAAATGAGAATAAATATCATTAATCGAATTATACTTTTTAATAACTTCTAATGAATTATGATAGTGTTGTAATTCAATATCTGTTTCAAATACATAACGATCTGTCTTTAGAATAGCTTGAAGAGTTTTATTGTCAATACTCGGTTGAAAAAGACGAGAACTGATAGAAAAATAAATATCAAACTGTTTGAAATTGTCTATTATTTGAGCATTTCCTTTAAAACCATGTAAGATACCTCTTGTTTTTGGGAAATTGCTTTTAATAATCTTAGCAAGCTCATAATATTTGCCTACACAATGAAACACAACAGGCAAATCATATTCGTGTGCAATTGCTAATTGTTCTACTAAAAGAGTCTCTTGTTCCGCAAAATTATTATATCTTTTATCTAAACCACACTCTCCAATTGCATGGATTTGTTTTTTATCGGCAAAATCTATTAAGTCCTGAAGGTTAAAGTCCTGCCCTTTTTGAAAGTACAAATATGGATGTAAACCAGCAGTATGAAGCACTGTGAAGCCTTTGATTGCTATGCCAAGCTCATTTTTATTTATTATAGAATTAATAAATATCTTATAGTTATTTGATTTCCAATAGCTAATAAGATCATGGTCTTGAAGCAGAAGCTCATTGTTTAAATGGCAATGTGCGTCAACCAAAGAATAGTTTTTCATTTTGATTATTTATCTCCTTTTTTATTTACTACTGTTATCTTGAATATTAAAAACAAAGATATCAGTTGACTTAATAACATATTTTAGAAATTTGTCAAATTGTAAATGAATATCGGAGGAAAAATGAAATTTAAAGAAATAAATAGCTACTTGTTTATAACAATTGGCTTGTTTATGAATGCCTTTGCTTGGGCAGCTTTTTTAATCCCGCATGAGATTGTCGGTGGAGGAATTAGTGGTCTTGGTTTAGTTATGTTTACCAAAACAGGTTTGCCTGTTGGGTACACAGTGTTTATCGCAAATTTGATACTTATATCAATAGCATTAAAAGTGTTAGGATCAAAGTTTGGTGCTAAAACTATTTATGGCATCTTTGCTTTATCATCCTTTTTAACTATTTTGCAAAGCGTGATACCAAAAGCATTAGTCTCAGATCCATTCATGGCTACGTTGTTAGGTGGTGCTATCGGCGGTTCGGGAATGGGCATTGCATTTACTCAGGGCGGTAGCTCTGGCGGCACAGATATTATTGCCATGATGGTTAATAAATATAGATATATAAGCCCAGGAAAGGTTATTCTGTTCATTGATATATTTATTATTTCTTTTTCATTTTTTGTTTATCATTCTATTGAAAAGATAATCTATGGTTTTATTGTTATGTCTGTTGCTACATATTCTATAGATATGGTGATTAACGGTGCACGAGAATCGGTACAGGTTACCATTATTTCAAAAGAATACCTTGAGATTGCAGAGAGAATTAGCAAAGAATTAAATCGCGGTGTGACACTTCTTGACGGACAAGGGTGGTATTCTAAAGAAAATGTACAAGTGATTATGACAATGGTTCATAAGACACAATCAAGTGAAATAATGAAAATTGTGTCCTCAATAGACAAAGAAGCTTTTGTATCCATGGCACGAGTAATGGGCGTCTTTGGCAAGGGGTTTGAACAATTAAGACATTAAAAAACTTTGTATAAGCTATTGAATAACAGAGATGTGCTTTTTTAATTTCTTGATTAAAGCAAATGTATTAATCAGCAAAGCCTAATATTAGATTGACTCAAGAATAAGGCTTTATTTTTACTCAACAAGCGTTATAGTAATCGTATTAATAATTAGAGGGTGTTATTAACACCCTCTAAGTTTATAATAATATAACGTTTTATATATAGGTAGTTGTAATTATATAGCGATCATGAAAGATAAGAACCAGCTAAACAAAACCAACCTGATAGTCTCATGCAGTGAAATACGCCTCCAATAGGTTCAGATTGCCTTGTGAAGAGCTCTTCTTTCACTTTAAGCTTTTACGTTTACCACCACATTTCTAAATCTTGCAGGCGCCACACCGTGTGACAAGTGTTTGACTTGACCAGGTTCCCCTTTTCCACAGTGGAATGTGCCGTGTAGATCCCATTCTTCTTCGCCGCATATAGCGTCGCAGGAGTTCCAGAACTCAGGTGTAATGCCAAAGTAGGTAGGCTCTTTAACTATTCCAACGATTTCACCATCTTTAATCTTCCAACCAATTTCTGTGGTGAATTGGAAGTTATAGCGGTTATCATCGATTGACCAAGTTTTTGTAAAGTCAACAAAGTAGCCATTTTCTGTATTTTTGATGAGCTCATCGAGTGAGCCTTTTCCTGCGCCCAGACAGAAGTTGCTCATCCTTACCAGTGGTATTTCATCAGCATGAGTAGCGAGCATATTTGAGCTTGGTTCCAATCCGAGCATTTGTGCGATTTCGCGAGATGTTTGTTGATCTTGTAGTATACCATTTTTGACAATATCTGCTCTGCGAGCTGGTACGCCCTCGTCATCGACAATATGGAACCCCAGACCATTTTCCAATGTGCTATCGCTAAAGATATTGACGAGTTCTGAGCCATATTGGAAATTGCCGAGCATTGTAGGTTTGACAAATGTCTTTCCTGCATAGGAGATTTCCATGCCAAATATACGATCTGCTTCAGTAGCATGACCGACAGATTCGTGCAATTGCAAAGCTAAGTGGCTTGCGCCGATAATGAGATCAGCGCGTTCTTCTTCGATCGATGGCGCAGAGAGTAGATCTATTGCTTCTTTGATGATTCTGTCAGTATTCTTTTCAAATTCAAAGGCTCTCACTTTTTCAAAGCCGCCACGTCGTGCATTCATATCACCAGGCCATTTACGGCTATAGTTTTGTCGTCCATCGCTTGCCATTACCATCATAGAAGGTAATACATCATAGACCAAAGAATCGGTGAAAGTGCCTTCTGTATTAGCATAGATTTTGTATTGACGATAAAAGCTGGCAGAGACGTTTGAATAAACGATTTTCTCATTTTTGGTTAACTTTGTAGCAATATTTGCAAAGTATGCAATTTTCTCTTCAGAATCCATAATAAAGGGGTTTTCTTTGGGTGTGTGCATATATGAAGCGATAGTAGGATCAATAGCTTTAAAATCCACTTTTTCTCTCTTAAAGAGGCTACCGTGTTTTGCATTGCTAATAGCCTTTAGCATAGTGTAATCAATAGATTTTTTACTCAAATCTGTGGTGCCAGCAAAGCCCCAGCAGCCATTGATTAAGACTCTAATACCCAAAGATTTTGAGTCTAAAGAAGCGTCTTTATATCTCAAGTTCCCTTTTTCAAAGTAGATTGATTCATCATCTGTTGTGGTAAAACGCACGTCCGCAAAGGTGATTGAAGGGACACTAAGATTTGTTATGATATCTTGAACTAATTTTTTCATTATTTCCTCGCTTTTAAACTGTTTTAGTTGATGAACTGATATTAAATGCTTTTACTTTCACATGAGGCATGCTAAATGAATTTATAGAGAATTGTCCGTAATTATCAGATTGAGGGAAGGTATGTGCCTTGTTTTCGATCTCTGTAATATTATTAATTATATCAGAAATCTTCACTGTAAAACGCAGATTATTCACTACTTTTGTCAGTTTGCCATCTTCGATAAGAAAGGTTCCATCGCGTGTTAGTCCAGTAATTGAGCTCTCTTTTGGATTGATAAAGTTCATATAGTGTAGACTTGAAATAAATAAGCCTTTTTTGGTAGACTTAATCATTTCATCGAACTCTTTATCGCCAGTATTCATCACTAAGCAAGCGCCTTGAGCACCGTTTTCTGTCATATTCAGTTTATTTGCATAATAACTATCGACCAGGAAGTTTTTGAAAACACCATTCTCAAAGATAGGAGTCTTTTCATATAGGTGTCCTTCGCCATTATAGTCGAAATTAACAATCATGGGGTTCCTTGGGTCATCAATTAGTGTAAAATTAGCAGGGAAGATTTGCTCCCCAAGCTTTCCTTCAAGCAAGGTGTTTTTATGATCTAAACTACTGGCTGAGCAGCAGCTCCAAGTGTAATAAGAGATATATTCACCAATGCAACGGGGTGCCAAGATGACTTCATATTCGCCAGGGTCAACGTCAACGACTTCAGACTGAGCGTTTTTGATCTTGCCAATTAAAGATTTAATAATGCTGTCGATATCAAAACTCAAAGCATTTTCACTACCGAAAGCTTCTAAAACAGTCACTTGATTTATATCGGAGACTGCCTTTGCCTCAAAATATATCGGCGAGAATCTCATTATTTTGTCTAAACCATTACTGGTAATAAGGTGAGTATACTCATTGTTGCAAATAAATGTCCCGTATATTTTGAATTTATAAGGTTCAACTGCATCGGCAAGTTTTGTCAGGTAACTTATCTTTTTTTCCAATGACATTTGTTCGATATTATTGGCTTTAATACGCTCTTCAGCTTTTCTGGTATCTTTTTCAATATCAACAAAGTCAGGATCTTCAGGCAAAGCATCGATGGTAATCATTGCCTCATCAACTTTTTCCAGCAGAGATTCAATAGTTGGGTTTGTGATTGAAAAGCTTAGAGACTTCTTTCCCTTATAAATAGTGGTATTGAGTGCTGTAGCCCGTTTGCTAATATTGTAATTAGTTTGACTTCTATAGAATCGTAGAAAATCTGTTTCCCAATCACTGTAAGCAAATAGGAACTTAAAACTAGGGTTTTTGTCAATTATCTCAAGTAATTTCTCTTTGAAAGTATCTTGCATTTCATCCTCCTTTTGACAAATAATATCTTCAATAGGTGCAATAATTATGCCACTTTTTTATTATTTTGATTTAATATCATAGTTTATGCTCACCAGATCATCATATATTGTAAAATGCAGAGTTTTGCAAATGAAATATAATGGGTCATTAATTAAATCTGTTAGTATATTTTGTATCATTGCTTCATTATGTTCATTATTTACAAATTTAAAATAGCATTTAATATTAATATAATTACTTTCTTCTTTTGTGTAAACAAACAGAGAATTATCCATGTATAAGTCTTTTGTTTTACTTTTTACGTTCTCTATGAGTGATTTTATAAAGATCAGAAATACCTGATAATCATTACTATCACATATTCCATCGCAAATCTCATCTAATTTTTGTCTTGTATTTTCAAAGTCATAATTTCCAAGTGCTAACTTTGTACTTTTTGTTTTCATTGTACTATCAAGGCAAAGCGGGCATACAGTAAAGATAGTAAAATCATCATATGCGAGATTATAGCCCTGTTTTCTCATTTCAGCCTTGATTTGATAAGGTATTGTACGAATATCAGCGATTTGAATATTGTTTTTTATTAGTTGCACAAGCCCTTCTGTGGTGAGAAATCTGCCCTTATCATTAGGGCTTTCAATCACGCCATCGGTATAAAACAAGAAGAGTTCTTCTTTGGTTAGATGCAAATCGGTTTCATAGGTTTCAGAAAAAGGTAATTTTGCATCCCAACCGATAGGATATACTCCATCCCTACTTGCAACTCTTATTTCCTTTGATTGTTTATTCATGATTAAAAATGGCGGGTGTCCAGCATTGAAGAAGGTCATCTTATTTTCAGTAAAGTCGAACAGCATGATCAGCAAAGTCATAAATTTATTGTTAAATATATCCTTTGCAAGGGATTTGTTCAATCTTGTTACTACTTTAGAAAGCTTGATACTACCTTTTTCGTCTTCGATAATCATTCTGATCAATGCTTTCACAGCAGACATCATCAGAGCAGCTTGAACTCCATGCCCTGCAACGTCTCCGATATAAGCAATACATTTCTCTTTGCCAATGGGAAGAAAGTCATAAATATCACCACCCAAACCAACTGAGGGATTGTATGTCGACGATATCTGCATCGTCTGATCTAATATCATCCATTCAGGTAAAAGATAGTTTTGAACTTCAACGGCAAGCCTAATCTCTTCGCTATGTACTTCATTTTCGTGTTTTATTTTTTCGTATAATAATCTTATTTCTTTTTCAGCTTCACTGATCTTTTTTGCCTTTTCAATTCGTGAAATCAATTCAATTTCGCGCCATGGTTTGGTAATGTAGTCCCATGCACCAGCATCAAATCCTCTTTTTAAAATCTGATTATCATTTATAGCAGTTAAAAAAATAATCGGTATATTTTTTTTATATTCAATCATTCTTTTGCATGCTTCAATACCATCCATGCCTGGCATCATTACATCGAGTAAAACCAAATCATAGTCATTTGCAATATACATTTCAATGGCGGTTTTACCGTTGTTTGCACTCTCTACATGATAGCCCTTGGGCTCTAAAACGCATTTTAATAGAGCCACATTAGATTCTTCGTCATCGACGACTAAGAGCATCCCTTTGTTCATCAAAAATTCCTCTACTCTAAGATATTTCTAATCTACAAACTAACATCAATTAATGTGCTCACAATGTCAAGTCATTTTTGTAATATTTTTAGAGTTCTCAAAACAATTATTTACATTGTTGTATTAAACAACTAATAATAGAGGAGTTAAGCTTAATGATAATTTGGGAATATGAGTATCTAAAGACAAAAAAGGCTGTTTGATTATTTGCTTCCAAATGTAAGCTTTCAAGTATAAAATAGATAGGAGGGTAAGATCTTGTGCATTAATTGTCCTCAATTAATTATTTGTAATATTTTTGATTAATATTTTGATTTTTTGCATATTGCTCAAATAACAAATAGGGAATAGCCATCTATAAAAGTGAGGTTAATAAAAACATCTTCTTTTTACCCAGCAAAAATTACCAATAATCTCCTTTTGATTCCCTTTTGATTCCTATAAGATTACCTTTCATTCTCCAAGATAGCAAGGGGAATGTAAGGGGGGATCATATAGATATATTGCTGAAAAATAGTCATATACAATAATAGACGAAAAATTCGTAAAAAGGCTGGGAATCGGACTTGGTTGCAGGGATATTTTGCTCTTTTTTTGTTCCTCTATCATTGTAAAATTGGTAAGATTCAGTTTGTATTTCTTGTATATTGTTTGTTTTTTTTGTAAAACTACTTCTTGGTATTCAGAAAAGATATTGAAAAAAAAAGGAAGGTCTATGTATTGATCAAAATGTAAATCACTCTTGAGTCATACAATCAGGAATTTCTCAGAGTATATTAAAAATAGACAAAAAGTTCTTGACTAAAAATGTATTAAAAGTAAATTAGAAAAGAAATAGTAATTTTAATGGAGGAATCAATGTTTGCTGGCGGTGGAAATAAGAATATGCAGAATCTAATGAAACAAGCACAAAAAATGCAAAGAGACCTTGCTAAAGCCCAAGAAGAGCTCGAAAAAGCTGAAATCGAGGTATCAAGCGGCGGCGGTATGGTTACGGTTGTTATGGATGGAAAATACAAGCTCAAATCAATTAAAATTGATAAAGAAGCAGTCGATCCAGACGATGTTGAAATGCTACAAGATATGATCTTAGCAGCGATAAATGAAGCTACTCAAAAGATAGCAAAAATGTCAGACGAAAGTATGGGCAAAATGACTGGCGGTATGAAGATACCAGGATTGTTCTAATATTTTATGTTTAGTGGCAAACTCTTACAGCTTCAGCAAAACCTCAAAAACCTACCTGGCATTGGAGAGAAGACTGCTCAACGCTTAGCCCTTTTCATTCTCTCACAAAATAAAGAAAAATCATATCAACTTGCTGATAGCATTAAAATAGCTGTTGATTCTTATACCAACTGCTCTACGTGTAATATGCTCAATGAAACAGATCCGTGTCCGATTTGCAAAGATCCTACACGCGATGAGAGTTTATTGTGTATTGTTGAGTCTACACGAGATGTTTATCATATCGAGTCTACGCAAGAGTACCATGGCTATTATTATGTTTTAGGCAAGCTACTTTCACCAGTTGATGGTATTGGACCCAAACAACTGGGGCTTGAAAAATTAAAAGCTTTAGTACAAGACAAGTGTTTCAAAGAAATCATATTCGCAATAAGCCCTTCAACAGAAGGTGAAAGCACTATCCATTTCATTGCAGAGTATTTACAGGATATAAGTATTTGTCTCACAAGACTATCTACGGGTATACCTTATGGTAGTGATATGGAATACACTGGCACTGTTACACTTATGAATGCTCTGAAGAGGCGTTTCCCAATCTAAAACTATGTTTACAGGTATTATCGCTGATAATTCTCCTATCATGAAAATCACCCCTAAAGGTGGTAAAAGAGAGTTTGTGATCAAAACAAATCTCATGCAAGATTCTTTAAAGATTGGAGATAGCATCGCCTGTAATGGCATTTGTTTAACTGTAATACAATTTAACAGCGAAAGTATAACTTTAGAGGCTATGAATGAAACCCTTTATAAGAGCACAGCAGGTAATTGGAAAATCAAACAAAACATTCATTTAGAGCGTGCAATGCTTCTCTCAGACAGATTAGATGGCCATATTGTTCAAGGGCATGTTGATTGCACAAGCCGTTTGATTAATAAACGATTGATCAAAGATACGAGCTATTTAGAGTTTTATCTTGAAGAACAATACAGGAATTTGGTTGTAGCGCAAGGCTCTATTGCTATTGATGGCGTTAGCTTGACAGTATCAGATAAAAAAAGCGAGTCTTTTGAAGTGTCTTTAATCTCACATACACTTGACAAGACACACTTTGGCTCTTTAGTAGTTGGAGATTATGTAAATCTTGAGTTTGATATTATTGGAAAATATGTAGTTAACATGTTTTCTAAAGCCAAGATGAATGAGCAATGGCTGAAAGAAAAGGGGTTTTAATTGTGAAAAATAAACTATTGTTTTGTATTTTATTATTATTCATACTATTTGCATTTGGTTGTGGTAACAGAAAGTCCCCTTCTGGTGGTCCTATTGATGAGATAAATCCAACAATATTAAGTGTTAGTCCAGCACAATATCAGGAAATTGAAAACAAAGAGATAATAGTTAATTTTTCCAAGCTAATGGATCAAAAGAGTGCTAATGCAGGCATCACAATATATCCACCTATACTTAATAAAACTATGAGCTGGAAAAGAAATATTCTTACAATAAAGATTAAAGACGAGTTAAAAGAGAATACAAACTACTTGATTTCTTTTAACTCTAATTTAAAATGTTATCATGGCAACCCCTTAGACAAGCCTGAAACGTACATTTTCTCTAAAGGAAAGCTGAGCAATTACGCAATACGTGGAAGCTTCACCTTCGAACAAGATGACGATAAAAACCTCAGTAAGACTATTTTACTTTTAGACAAGGACTCATTGCTCGTTTTAGAAAGGCAATTCCAAGATAATTCATTTGTTATAGACTACTTAAACAGTGGAGAAATGACCGTTAGGGCATTTATTGATAAGAATAATAATAAGCGATATGATTATGGTCAAGAACCGTATTACCAGCAGTATTTACCTGAGAATTATAAGTCAGCAATTAATATTAATTTTGCCTATCAAGATACAACAAAACCCAATATCAAACAGGTTAAAGCACTATCAAAAAACGATATAACAATCATTTTTAACAAAGAGCTTGTGCGTAGCCCATATGTTGCCTTTGTAAATGAAGAAAATTCTACATCCTTGACTATCAAAAGCTCTTATATGGATAATAACAGTATGCATTACATAACAAGTGATCAGGATACGATCAAGTATAAGATTGTCATAAATAATCTTTACGATAAGAAAAACAATTATAATGATGATATTATAGCTTACTTTAATGGTACAGATAAGCTCTTAACAGTAGCGCCTAAGGTTGTCAAATCCTCTATCAGAAACGGTTCAGCCATAGATGACCAGATGCCTATTATTAGTGTAGAGTTTTCAGATGTGCTTTTGAAAGGTAATGTCTTTGCTTCTATGACAGAGATTGAGACCGGAAAAGAGATTAAGCTAAGTATAAAACAAGACAACTCAAAGTTATGGAAATTCCAGCCAACAGATAAGTTAAAACTGTTTAACTCTTATAGCTTTACAATTAAGAAAGAGACAAAGAACCACCATGATCTAACCTTAAAAGAAAATTTTAATGTGCAGTTCATGGTAAAAGACAAAAAGAAATAAGGTATCATGAAAAAATATTGTTTGCTTTTAATTGTGCTATTTGCAAGCATGAATATATTTGCTAATGACCTTGATCAACTTGAGTTTGCACGCCGTTTAAACAAGGATAATCTAAAAACTGAAGCACTGATCGAACTCAATAAAATTGTGGTAGGTAGTAAGAATAAGAGTATTGTAAATGAAAGCCTGTTTCTGATTGCTGAGATATATGAATCTACTCAACAAATCGAGAAGGCTGAAAGCATTTATTTACAATTACTTTCAGAAGAATCAAATAGCTCTCCTTATATTAGAGAAAAATCTTTAGAAAAGCTTGCCTCTATTTATAAATTAAATGGTAATTGGACTAAAGCCCTTGAATTTTATAAGAAACTTATCAATCAGTATTCAAATACAGATACTGCCAAAGCTAATATAGTTAACTATCTTGAGAGCTTTTATCAGTTAAAGGATTATAATGCTATCATTAATAATGGGCGCTCATTACTAAAAACTTATCCTGAAGCTACTAATCAGAGTGATATCATGTTGATGATGGCTAAAGCTTACTATGAATTACAAATCATCTCAGAGGTTGAGCTGCTACTCAATCAGATTAAGAATAAATACCCCGAAAGCATAGCATACTCGACTTCATTAGAGTTACAAATAAGATTAATCAAAAAAAATGGTGGGATAGAAGCTGCTATAAATGAGATTAATAAGAGCTTAAAAAAGCAAATAAGTAGAACCACTGAAGAGGTTTTATACAGTTTATTACTTGATTGTCAGATTGAGCTTAATCAGCTTACTGAAGCTGAAAAGACAGCTAAGTTGCTTATTAACAAGTTTAATCTATCCACAAACTTAAGCTACTATTACTGGCAATGGGTAAAGCTTAATGCATTGCTAAAAACACCTGCGCAGGTATTGAAGGAACGTGAAAAGATTAATACAATTCTAAAGAATACTACCTATGAAAACTGGGCATCTCTTTACATGGCAATGAATTATTCCAATGCCAATGAATTGTTTTTAGCATTATCTCTTTTACAAGACTTAGATGCAAAAGTTCAAGAACCAGAACTAAAGTACGAGATATATTGTTTGAGAGCTGCAATATATGAAAAGCAAGAAAACTATACGGCACAACTAAATGAGCTGAAATATCTTACTCAATACTATTCTTTTTTGGGTAATAATGCCAAGCTCTTTGCAGAAATAGCAAAAGTCTATCAAAAGCATTACCAAGACCCATCACAAGCGATTTTGTTCTATTCACAAGCTTTGGCTCAGAGCCATGATATGCAAGAAAAGAACAGAATTATCATACAAACAGCCTTATGCTATGAGACTCAACATGACTATCAAAATGCCCTTGCTTATTATAAATTGCTAAATCAGAATAAGTTATCAGAAGAAGATAGGGTTCTTATAAAGCATAAAGAAAATTACTTGCAACTCTTTTATGTTAAGAATAATGATCTATTAATCGAAGAACTATTGCTACAGCAAACAGGCATCCAGCAAGCAGATCCTGTGCGGTTTGCTGCCTTGTTCGGTTGGGGATTGAAAGATTATGAAAAAGCAGCCACCTTACTAAGAAGAATCAATACATCAGACTCACGTAATGAACTTCTAAAGATACTATGTCTATTAGCTTACAAGGCTTCTTTGGACCAAAATTCAAGTCAATACGATAAATTAATCACAGAAATAACCCAATTGAAAGCTGATCCTGAGGTAAATGAAAATGTAAAGAGCTCATCAAGCATAATCATCTCGTGGCTCAATAATAAAGGAAACCTTGACGAAAATCTAATTACGAGAATTGAAGATTACCTAATTAATGCAGGCAAAAAGGAAGGGTTTTCTTTTGATAATTGGTTTAGAGTTTGGCTTGCAGACTATTATTTCAGCAATAACTTATCTCAAAAGTATAAGCTGATAGCTGACAGTATTACAAAAGATATATTTATTAATGAACAAGATTTTAATAAGCTACAGCTCAATCTTGCTGAGATATACTATCAAGAAAAAAACTATACTAAAGCAATTGAACATTATAAGCACGCTGAAAATTGGTTAAACCTGGCTAATCCCATTTACTATCACAATTATGTTATGGCAAAGTACAAAACAGGAGATATTGAAAGCTCAATCCAAACACTGAAGCATATTATACAGAATATCAATGATATACCCGAGATTAATGAAGGTAGGTATATCATTGCAGATTATGCAATTCAAAAAAAACAATATCAAGAAGGTATTGATATTATAAAAAGTATCGAGCCAAGTCAGAGAACAGATAAAGACTATATTTATCTGAGCAAGCTTTATAGTTATACTAATAATCTTGAAAAAGAAAAAGAGTACTTGATGTATATTCAAAATAAAGACTTAACTATGCTACGTAGGCTCGCTATATTGCACGAATATACAAAAGACAAAATCATGACAAAATATACTTGGGAAGATCTATCTAAAAAAGAAACAGACAATAATCTGAAGGCTTATGCATTCTTTAGTCTTGCTAATATCTCCTTTGATGAAGAAGACTTTAGTCAAGCAAATAAATATTATGAAAAGGCATTTAACCTCATTGGTAAAGCCATAGAGATTGAGTCGATTCCATTTTCAATACCTCAAATGGCTAAAAGATATATCATCTGCTTTTATAAAGTAAATAATAGACCAAAAGCTGAAAGCCTTGAAAAAGAGTTCAAAACAGTATTAAATAACGATCCAGACACATTGACAGAGATAAAGCTGGCGCAAGCTATTTATTATATAAAAAATGATAGTAAAAAAGCTGAGAAGCTGTTCAATGAGATCATAAAAAACAATAATACGCCTACCTACATACTTGATGAAGCCTTTCTCTGGCGTGGAATACTTTACATGCAACTAAAAAAGAATAAGAATGCAGAAGAAGACTTTTTGGCTATTGCTAACTCTGAGGATATTAATATCAGAAATCAAGCTCATTTGAAGCTTGGTACTTATTACTTATCCACAGAAGATTTTGGTCTTGCTTTTGAGTACTATCAAGCTGTTATGATGAATGATACGACAGGCGTTTATGCTATTGATGCAGCCTCAAACTATGCCCTTGTAGCTAAGCTGACAAATGAATGGGAGAAGGCGGTTCAAGTATATCAAATGATAATAGACCGCTGGGGTGATCAAAATATAAACTCTGAGACGCAGTTCAATATCGCATTTTGCTATTATCAGGCTAAACTTTATGATAAGTCTATACAAGTCTTTGAGAAGTATTTCAATGATTTTACTACTGATGAACTTAAAGCGGAAGCTCTTTATTGGATTGGAGAAAATCTCTTTTCTAAAGAAGAATACGAGTTGGCAGTAAACTCATTTTTGAAAGTAGCGTATTCATATCCCAGTGCTATTAAGTGGTCGGCAGTGGCAGAACTACGTGCAGGGGAAGCATATTTGAGCAATAATCAAATGGATCGTGGTATTACTCAACTCAAGAAAGTTATTTCTACTTATGGGCAAGGTAGCGAAGCAGGAGCTGAAGCTAAGAAGAGACTCAATCAGCTTGGCATTAAATAAGAATTATTTTCATTAGAGTAATAAAGAACAATTAAGTAATTTATCTATTTCTATACACTGTAGTGCTTTAGGGTGATCTTATCGAATGGCACAGGCATTGCTATATTTATTAGCAGAACTGGAGGAACCAATGATAAGAGGTATTTATACGAATTCATCAGCCATGCAATATCTTGAAGAGAAGATGGATGTAGTGGCTAATAACCTTGCAAATAGTACTACAAGCGGGTTTAAACGTAATGGTCTATTTATTGATCAGCTTTTAGGAGCTGAGCAGGCTAATATTCGCAATGAAATAAAGCAACCTTTACCAGCGGGAGAAATAAAGACTTACACCGAATACACACAAGGTGGCATTAGAGATACTCAGAATAACTTTGATTTTGCGATTAATGGAGATGGCTTCTTTACTATTGATACTCCCAATGGCCTTGCTTACACACGAGACGGACAATTTGTCATAAATCAAGAAGGTATTTTAACAACTGTAAATGGGCATCCAGTAATGGGACAATCTGGTATGATACAACTCGCAGGAGAAAAATTTTCCGTTACAGAAGATGGCTATATAGCAATAAATAATCAAATCGTAGATAAGCTTAGTATCAACTCATTTGATGTCAAAGATGCAGTTCAAATGGCTGATAACCTTTGGAGACCTAAATCTGCTGAGGTTGCAGTCTATGAGGCTAATCCAGAAGTTAAACAAGGATATTTAGAGATTTCAAATGTCTCTATAGTCAAAGAAATGGTCAGCATGATAGCTATCCAAAGATGGTATAATGCTAATGAAAAGTCAATTAAAACAAATGATGATGCCCTTAATAAGGCAGTCAACAATATTGCGAAATAGGAGATAAAAATGATTAGAACACTTTATTCAGCTGCAACTGGTATGTATGCTCAACAACTAAATATAGACAATATTTCTAATAATTTAGCTAACGTAAACACGAACGGCTTTAAGAAATCTCAGATTCAGTTTCAAGATTTACTCTACCAAACAATTGATGAAGCGGGTGTTTTAACAAGTGCTTCAACATCAAGACCAGTGGAGCTATCTATCGGTGCGGGTGTGAAGCCTATTGCAACCTATAAAGTCTTTACCCAAGGTAATTTACTCAATACAAATAATCCGCTTGATATTGCTATTGACGGTGATGGGTTTTTTGAAATAAGAAGAGGGGATGGTCAAGTGTTTTACACAAGAGATGGTTCTTTTAGAATCAATGAACTGGGACAAATGGTTACCTCTGATGGTCATTTTTTAGAACCAGATATTACCTTTCCTGCTGATACAGAATCTATCTCAATCAGTCCAGATGGCATAGTTATGGCAAAACTTTACAATGAAGAAATTCCAGTTCAAGTTGGGCAAATTCAAATAAATAGGTTCATCAACCCAGCAGGTTTGAAAAGCGTTGGTGGAAATCGTTTTAAGCAAACTGTTAGCTCAGGAGAAGCAATGCCAAACAACCCAGCAAGGGATGATATGGGGCAGCTCACGCAAGGATACTTAGAGATAAGTAATGTCGCTATAGTAGAAGAAATGGTCAATATGATCGTAGCACAAAGAGGTTATGAGGTAAACTCAAAATCCATACGTACAGCAGAAGCAATGCTTGAGACAGCAACAAGCTTGAAGAGGTAGTCGTGAAGTTTAGAATGCTTTTCTTTATGTTTTTAGCTTTTAGTAGTATATTTGCTAATAATCTAAAGCTAAAGAGTAGTGCACAAATCGACAAGAGCAATGTATATCTCTCTGATTTAGTTGAGTTAAATAGCCTTGATCTATCAACAAGACAAGAGATAGCAAAGATCTTAATCATGAACATTGATAAAAATGTTAAATTCCAAAACCTCTCTGTACAACAGATTAATCAAATATTAAAAAAACAAAATATTAATAACTACTTTATAACAGGGCAATTAATCACTATTTATCCCAATAATCAAATAATAAGCACAGAGTTGATTCAATCAACTGTTAAGGACTACTTACTAAAGAGATTTGCAATTGATGAATTGACTGAAATTGAATTAGTAAAAATACCTGAAATTAAAATAAAAGATGCAAACTATCAATTGTCTATTAAGAATAATTCAAGTCAACAACTCAATGGTAAAATGATTATTGCTTTACAAGTAAAGTACCCTAATATGGCTCCTGAAGAGTATCCACTTAATCTAAAACTCTATAAAACATATACAGTGTACAAGCTCAAAAATAGTAAGAAAATGAGCGAACGCTTTGTAGCAGACGACTTGGAGCTTAACTATAGTCGCGAGTTAATCAGTAATCAGTATAATTTAAGCTATGAAGAAATCTTAGAAAAAGTCGCTGCAACATACTGTCCTAAAGGCAAAATTCTGAATACATCTGACGTAAAAAGTGAGCCTTTAGTTAGAAAGACAGATTATGTTGTGGTGAATATTATAGGTAAAAACTTTAACATGAAATACAATGCTATTGCAAAAAATGATGCTTGGCTTGGTGAGCAAGTAACCCTTGAAAACCCTGATACCAAACGTTTTTTCAATGCAAAAGTAATAGATAAAAATTTAGTTGCAATATATTTGGAGGAAAAATGAAAGCTAAAATATTATTCATAATCGTTTTCTTGGCTACATCGTCACTTTTTTCAGCTGTATCATCAATATACTCAGACCATAAGAGCTTTACTGTAGGTGATATTTTAACCGTAATAATAACAGAAACCAGTTCTGCAAAGGCAGGTGCGAGCTCGCAAACAGATAGGTCATTCAATCATGGATTTAATACAGAAGCAGGGAAGGGACCTTTTGACTTTATTCCACTTTCAGGGCTTGGAGCATCTGCAGGTAATTCGAGTAAGGGAGATGCTAATACATCACGTGAAGGCTCATTGAAAGCAAATATGACAGTAAGAATCGTCAGTATCGATGACAACGGTAATCTCGTTATTCAAGGTACAAAGTCTGTTTTGATAAATGGGGAAGAGGAGATTACTTCTTTAGAAGGCACAGTCAGATCACAGGATGTGTCTGCTAATAATACGGTCTCATCAACTAATATTGCAGATGCAAAAATAGAATATAAAGGTAAAGGTGTTGTTGCAGAAGCCAGTAAAGTTGGCTTAATTACAAGGATATTTAACTTCTTATTCTAAACCTAAACTTACGATTTCTACTATTGAGAGGCTATTGTATAATCTCCCAATTACAAATTGAGCAATCATCATTACTTAAAATGTTAGATGATAAGGCAAGATTTTTCTATTTTATAAAAATTAGTAATAAACCTCTATTCCATTCTCAGTAGATCCTATAAGAGAGGGTGTCGATCAATGCATAATTCAAGTTCACAGACTCGAAGGATATTGAGAACTGAGAGAAGAAATGTAATTCATCTGAGGGTGTTGCATAGATAGTTTAAACAACTTGTAAAAATTACAGCTTAAAAATTGCCTCATTTTCCTATTAAAGATGGTACAAAAAAACATCAAAAAAGCATAGTGTCAGTTCTGTTTTCCTCTCTTTTCACTAATTACCTACTAAGTATTATATGAGGGTGTTGAATAAAGCCGTTATATTGACAATAAAAGCATTCATAAAGTTCAGATTTTGATTTTCATTTTTAGAGAGGTCGTAATTATTCAAAAATAACAAAAAAGGATAAGAAAAAATGCCTTTTTACAATAAT
>JAKPKU010000140.1 GCA_029553545.1 Candidatus Cloacimonadota bacterium | reverse complement strand
TCACGGATTTAAAGCAAATATATTTGCAAACCAATATATTAAAATTCTCTATGGCTCTCAGGAGAGGGTTATTCCCATGAATACTAGGCTTTTAGATAATTCATGGTATGGTGTTGTAATTAATATCGGAAACACCTGGGGGCAATATAATGCTTATGTTTGGAAGCCAAATGTTTCTGGAAGCGGAGATAAACTTGTAAAAGTATTCTATAAAACTATTAATTTAACCCCTGAAGAAGTTGTAGTGGATCAGTACACTCTTGATAAATCAGATTCTCTTATGACTAATATTCGTCTATTTACAACAACAATAGAAGAAGAAAAACAACCATTAGAATTACTATCTTATCTTTCAAAGGATGCTGATCAAGCTATCATATTGGATAACTGCGATCTTCGCTTTTCCGCTCCTTATATTTCTAAACAACGTTAAACGATTAAAACTAATTATATGAATGCAAGAGACGAAAAAGACGAGTTACAGAAGATGATCGACGCTGCAGACAACAAACTTGATAAAAATACTCCAAAGTTTGATGCCCCAGAGCTCGCCATGGAGCCTACTTTTGATCTCGACTTCGATAAATTACAAAAAGAATGCGATTCGAAAGCTAAAAAAATGATTAAGAATGCTACGGGATTTATGCTTACCGATGAAATAATTAAGCAAAATCCGTATCTTAAAAATAAAATGCAAGTTGATATTCTTTCTTTATCTGGGATGCTTTATCAGTTAAAGGTAAATGAAACTATGCAAAAAACCCTCATGGAGGAAGTACGTAGTGGGGCCGCACACCCACGCATGTTTGAGGTCTTTGGTCAACTTAGCAAGACCATCGGGGACTTAAATAAGCAACTCCTACAAACCGTAGAGGCCATAAAAGCAACCTATAAGGATATTCGATTTGATGTACAAGAAAAACAGAATGAGTTAAGAGCAATTGGACCTGGTCAAAATGGAATGGTTAGGAATGATAAAGGTCTTGTAGCTCTTGGAACAAAAGAATTAATTAATGAAACAAAAAGATTAAAAGCTGCTCAAAATGACCAGGTTGTCATTATAAAAGGAGATCAAAATGTTCAAGATATTGAAGAGATAAAAACGGAATAAGGTATATATGTTAAAGATCCGTTAAAAATGGCACAAAATATTGTATGGAACACTGAAATAGTCAATGAAGCTCTTGAAAAACTTAGGTATGGAGCGGATGTTAATCTAGACTGTTTTCATCAAAGAGATCCAGAA
>JAKPKU010000139.1 GCA_029553545.1 Candidatus Cloacimonadota bacterium | reverse complement strand
TCACGGATTTAAAGCAAATATATTTGCAAACCAATATATTAAAATTCTCTATGGCTCTCAGGAGAGGGTTATTCCCATGAATACTAGGCTTTTAGATAATTCATGGTATGGTGTTGTAATTAATATCGGAAACACCTGGGGTCAATATAATGCTTATGTGTGGAAACCAAATGCTTCAGGAATCGGGGATAAACTTGTGAAGGTATTTTATAAAACTGTTACTTTAACTCCAGAAGAGGTTATAGTGGATCGATATACCCTTGATAGATCAGATTCTCTTATGACTAATATCCGATTATTTAAAACCACTATTGAAGAGGAAAAACAGCCAACAGAATTATTATCTTATCTTTCAAAGGATGCTGATCAATTAATCATTGGGGACAACGCCGACCTTCGCTTCTCCGCTCCCTATATTTCTCAACAACGTTAACACTTAAAAACAATTATATGAATGCAAGAGACGAAAAAGACGAGCTTCAGAAAATGATTGATGCTGCGGATGATAAGCTTGATAAAAATATGCCCAAGCTTGATACTCCTGAGCTCGCTATGGAACCTACTTTTGATCTCGATTTTGATAAATTACAAAAAGACTGTGATTCGAAAGCCAAAAAAATGATTAAGAATGCTACGGGATTTATGCTTACCGATGAAATAATTAAGCAAAATCCGTATCTTAAAAATAAAATGCAAGTTGATATTCTTTCCCTTTCTGGTATGCTTTATCAATTAAAGGTAAATGAAACTATGCAAAAGACCCTCATGGAGGAAGTACGTAGTGGGGCCGCACACCCACGCATGTTTGAGGTCTTTGGTCAACTTAGCAAGACCATCGGGGACTTAAATAAGCAACTCCTACAAACCGTAGAAGCCATAAAAGCAACCTATAAGGATATTCGATTTGATGTACAAGAAAAACAGAATGAGTTAAGAGCAATTGGACCTGGTCAAAATGGCATGGTTAGAAACGATAAGGGAATTGTAGCTCTCGGAACAAAAGAATTAATTAATGAAACCAAAAGGTTAAAAGCTGCTCAAAATGATCAAGTTGTCATTATAAAAGGGGATCAAAATATCCAGGATGTTGAAGAGATAAAAACAGAATAAGGTATATATGTTAAAGATCCGTTAAAAATGGCACAAAATATTGTATGGAACACTGAAATAGTCAATGAAGCTCTTGAAAAACTTAGGTATGGAGCGGATGTTAATCTAGACTGTTTTCATCAAAGAGATCCAGAA
>JAKPKU010000132.1 GCA_029553545.1 Candidatus Cloacimonadota bacterium | reverse complement strand
CAGAGCGAGATTTATCGCATTCAAGGTCTTGCCACAGCCAGTAGGTAGATTTAAAGAGAATATACTATGCTTATTACTGATATTGTTTTCAGCTTGGTCAAAAGCCTCTTCTCTGATCGAGTTGATTACATTTTCCTTTTTTGGTAGCGAGTCTTTAAACAGCTTTACATACTCGCTTTGCAGTGGTATTTTTTCCTTTTTTTCAAAAGTCTTTCCAAAAATTGCATTATATTTGTCAGCATAAGTCAACAATGAAAAAAGATAATTTATTGCAAAATAATCATCAATAGAGGTTTGCTTCTTTTCTTTACGTACAATGCGTCTCATACTGCTACTTGAAAAGTTTTGCTCAAAGAATTCGGCAGTAAAGCATTCAGTTTTTAATACATCTTGATAAATAGACCTGAGTGCCTGATAGTCAATTCCCTCATTTATTTCAGAAAGATGATCACCATCAATAAAATTATCTTCATAGTCTTTGATGCTGCCATGATGCCTCTTGATTATGAGATAGGTTAAGAGTGCTGTTTTATTATCTTTTCCCAGGATTTCTTTAGTGTAAATATAAGCCCAAAGTGCAGAGATTCCAGCATGTTTCTTTAACTCTTGGTTCACCTTTCTTCTCTTCAAGAGATAATCTTGAAAGTAAGATGATGCTTTTCCTAAGTCATGTAATAATGTGGCAATTTCAAGCACTTCTCGATATTCAGCAAACACATTATGTTGGTCAAACAAATGCAATGCCATGTCTCTGGTTGCAAATAAATGCTCTTTTAATGTTGTATTTGGATGAGAATAAAGCGTCATTGAAAAACTCCTTTTCTAAAACATAGGTGGCTTACTAAAAAAGCCACCTTTAAGAGTGGGTTTACATTGGGTGAATGAAATAATCTTTACCTTTGATGTTTAAGGCATAGATTTCGCAATTTTCATTGTAGGTAAGAGATATACTCTGCCCTTTTACATCATAGATAAATTCTCGATATTCAGTCACCTCTCGGTTATTCTTCATTTGATTTGGCAATTTCGCCTTTTGTAGTTCTATTGGCAATTTCGCCTTTTGTAGTTCTATCGGACGGTCAAAGTCAATTTGATCAACACATTCCGACGGAATAATGGTGTCTATTTCAACCCTCTTATTATCATGGGGTATTTGCTTTATTGGATATTCACCAACATATTCATAATTGGCGATGCAAGCACTAATTCCCATATTGATAGTATAATATGTGCTATGGTTTTCAAGGTTAGACTTGAGTTTCTTGTACAAATCTTCGTCATGCAAAGCTACAAAAAGACGATAAGAACAGTCTTTGAGAAATTCATAGTTGGTCGGTTTGTGTTGCTTGAAAAGACCTCCAAGTTCCTTT
>JAKPKU010000040.1 GCA_029553545.1 Candidatus Cloacimonadota bacterium | reverse complement strand
GCAGCGTTCTGTAACTTTAGTAGTTTTTTCTGACTGAATCTTTTTTGTACTAATCAGTCTAAAATTAGCTTTATTGTTTTTTTGTGCAGTTAATGTGACAAAGGTGCTGATTATCAGCAGAAGTATGATTACTTTTTTCATTTTATTCTCCTGTAATTTTATTCTTTTATGGTAAATTTGTCAAAAAGGGCTTTTCATTTAAAAATGAAAAGCCCCTGATACAATGAATTTATTTTTATCTCTTGGTACTGATAGCCCTGAGAACACAATAAACAAGCTAAGTATATATATGTACTTACTCTTCTTCTCCAAAACCTGTTTTGGTTTTTCTTTTCAGGATACTTCATCTCTATTGTTTCCTTTAGCACGAAACCATTTTCAATCATTCTTTTCAACATACAAAACTATACAAGTCTTTTAAAACTTGTCAATATTTATTTTACACGACAAAAAAGTGAGAATATAGTGCAGCTGCTTTTCCATTGCAATATCCGAATAGCCATACATCGATTGAAGTAAAAAAATCTTTGTCATCAAAACTGGGCTATATGGAATACGATGTTTCCCTACATTTGTTAATTTAGCTTTGTTTGATTATTTATTAATTCGTGACCAATCTAATAATTTTAAAACTTTTATTACTGGTTCATCTGAGAATTTCTCAACAATACTGAGAGTGTTGTACAGAGAATCAAAACAACTTATAAAAATTACATCTTTAATAGAACAATATTTGAATTTTAATACTGACTAAAAAAATAATACTCCTGAGACGGGAACTGTTTTTCGTGTTTATCACCAATTCTCTTTTCTATTGTTGTATATGTCTATTTATTAATAATATGCCTATATGACTCTTATTACATTCTCCTTGCTATCTTGGAGAATGAACGGTAATCTTATAGGAATCTAAAGAGAATTGAAGGGAGATTTATTATGAATATTTGTGAGGTAAAAAAAGTTATGAGTGAACTAATGATTATTGTTGGTAAGAAAAAAAACACCTCTAAACCCGCTCGGAATAGGCATCTGCTGATTTGGGTGAAAATAGTTTTCGAAAAACTCCATTTTGTGAACCCTATATATATAGAGGGCTACATTTTTTAAGATTCAGCTTTATTCTTTTATAAGCTATTTTGGGTGCTATGCATTAGCTTCTCTATATGTTTTTTTTAGCCCTCGCAAGATAAACAGCAGTAAATAACAATGCTAAAGAGCAAATTCCCACGATGTGGCTTTTATAAAATTCCAGATTAAAATGGCTATGAATAACGACTAAGAGATTATTTGTAAAATGAGCGATAATAGCAAGCCAGATATTGCGATAATGAAAAGCTAAATAGGCAAACCAGATACCAAGGATAAATAAACTGAATAACTCATTGTTGTTTTGATGAAAGAGTGCAAATATAATGGCAGAGATAAATATTCCTTTTCTGTCGCCAAGCCTTGACCAATGCTCTGCTAAATATGCTCTAAAGAATAACTCTTCGCTCAATGCTGGCACGAGACACATGAATAATAGGCTTTGCCATAAGCCTTGAATTGTTAAGCTTTTTTCAGCGGTGATTATGTTTGACGTGAAAAGCGAGTTGAAATAAGATTGGTAGTAGTTTATTGCAAAAAAGATTATGATAGTAAAACCGCTGCTGAGAAGTATTTCTGTGAAACGTGGTGTTTTTTTGAACAATAGCCATTTGTTTGTTCTTTTGTTTAAGCTAAGTAAAAGTATGGCGGGCAATAAAAAAAAGGCAAATTGAGTAAATAAAGTACGGTATATAAAATTATTACCTGCCCATTCCGGAATGATGGTGATAAATAAGATGTAGTTGATGAGTACAAGAATTAGAGGTAATAAGCTCTTATATCTGCCTTTACGAGGGCTAATAGCAATATCTAATACTTTGTCTTTAGTTATAAATATCATGCCGTATTGTAACAATAATAACATGGGTAAGAAATTGCTGATGAGTAAGTAAATAGCGGTTAAAGTACTAATATGCATTTCTTTAATAATAATAATTGAATTGACAAATGGCAGTAGTCTGAGGTAGATGGAAGAATTTAATTCAATAAAAGAAGTGCCAATTATTATTGCTGAAAAGAAGAGAAAAAATACCGACTCAATGCTGCGTGCCTCATGGATGCTTTTCGCCATTAAAGAAATGTGCATAAGTATAGCAGACAGCAGAAATAAAGCAGGGAACAGGGCATAAACAACGATAAATATCTCATTAAGAAGATCGCCTATTGCCATTGTATTAAAGAATACTATTGACAAACCCATGATAAGTAAGTTGAATAGAAGACTCAATACTGAGAAGATCAAGATTGAAAAGTACTTTGCAATGAGGATATGAGGACGATTTATTTGCAATGAAAAGAGTGTTTCTAAAGTGTGTCGTTCCTTTTCTCCTGTAACTATCTCGCTGGCAATGAATGCTGCTCCAGAAAAGCCAAACAATAGAAAGACCCATGGATACGCTTTAAAAGGTGAATTTGAATTATTTGATTGAGTGTCTGTTTTTTCAAAGTCATTGATATCAGTAACTGTCGTATAAATTGTGTTTACTTCACTATTTATCAAGATATTTGTAATATATTCATAGGCTTTTTGGCTTTTTAGCGAGTTTGAGTTATAAACAATCATCAGCTGGTTTTGCTCTGTGTTTTCTGAGTGCAAAAGAATGCTAATGTCATGTTTATTTTCGTCAGCTTGATTAATAAGGGGGTTTATTTTGTCTATAATAAATCTTTCATCAGCATTCAAAGCTTTCATAAAGTTTGTTGAAGCATCATTGGTGGTATAATCATAAAGGGCAACATGTATTTCAGCAGTGCTTGAAACATCAAATAAAGGCTGGAAAAAGACTAATAGAGGAATAAAAAGAGCTGGCAAAAACAGTGCAGAGATGATAGCTCTTTTATTACGTAGTATTTCTGTTAGGTCTTTTTTAATAATTGCAAATAGAGTACTTAGCATCATTAACTTTCTTTTAACAATTCAAGAATGATGCTTTTAAGGGTATTACCTTGATTCTCATTCTTTAGGAGAGTTAAGCTTTCTCTGAGTTTTATCAGCCCACTATCGATCAATAATACTGAATCAGCGATGGATTCAATCTCATAAAGATTATGACTTGAAATTATCACACTTGAACCATTATATTGTAGGTCTTTAATGATGTTAAGCATTTCATCAACCATGAGTATATCTACATTTGCAAAGGGTTCGTCAAGAATTAAATACTGTGGTTGATTAATGACTGCAGATAAAAAAGCTGCTTTTTGTTTTGTTCCTGTTGAGGTATGTTCAAGGATGCTATCGAGTTCAGATTCGAGATTGAGTTTTTGACTATATTCTAATAATCTTTTTTCAAAAGTATGCTTTTCAATTTGCTTTATTTTGGCAAAGAAGTGCAAATATTCTCTAATGGTGAGTCTTTGATATACTTGCGTATCACTTGATAAGAAGGATATTTGAAAAGGGTGTGACTTATTAAAATCCTTAATGTTTTGTTCATCGTAATTAATCAAGCCATTAGTGCAGCTATAAACACCGACCATTAACCTTAATAAAGTTGTTTTTCCAGCTCCATTTAAGCCTATGAGACCACATATTTCGCCATTATTGAGTTCAAAATTAATATCTCTTAGTGCATAAAAGAGTTCATTGTTTTTGGTAAAAGTTTTGCTGACTTTATCTACTTTTATCATTTTTTATTTTTTTGTAAGATGTGAAATAAGTTGGCTTGCAACAAGCAGGTTTTCGGCTATGTAGTCAGGCTTTATTTTCCATTTTTCAAGATCAGATAGGGCATCCATACCTTTACCAGTCATGACCAAAATGCTTGTAAGTCCTGCATTTTTCCCAAAAATAATATCATCTTGTTTGTCACCGATCATAAAAGAGGACTTGATGTGAAAATCAAACTCTTTTAATGCTTGGTGAAACATGCCAAGTTCGGGCTTTCTCATTTCAAGATTTTGTTTGTATTCAGGTAACACAGCATCGTGATAATAGGGACAATAGTATGCTTTATCAATAAAAGCATTATCTTTTTTTAGCTCTTCAATCATTTTATTGTGGATAAGTTGCAAATCTTGTTCAGTAAAGTAGCCCCTTGCAATACCAGATTGATTTGACACCACCAGTACTTTGTAGCCAAGCTTATTTAACAGATTAATGGCAGAGGATGCAAAAGGGAAGATATTAAAATCTTCAGGTTTAGATATATACCCCTTTTCATCAAGGTTGATCGTGCCATCTCTGTCAATAAGAACTGCTTTATTTGTGATCATGGGTTTCCAGCTTTAGAGAGTCAGGTAGTTTAATATTCAACAGAACAATTCTATAATCCCAGAAGTCTGCAGACTTAGTATAGGAGAAAGAAATGCGCCAGCAGTGGAGCTCTCTAACTAAGCTAACAGATTGGGATTTTAGTTCATGTGATTTCATATCAAAATAGTTATTATAGTTTAAAGCCCAGTTTAGAGTGATTTTTAGATTTGCAGAAGTACGTAAACTTGTGTATGAGTAATTGTTTTTTCTTACTTTGGAATAATCATAATCTGCTGATAGTCGCCAGTTGCCTGGTTTTTCTAATCTTTCTAAATCTCTAATAGATTCAATTACCTGATCTTGAATATTTACGCTGTCTGGTTCAAAAAAGCGTCTGGTAATAAATTCATTTTTTTCATAGGGGAAATACTCATTGTAAACAGCATCACCAGAGATCGCCGCACCAAGATTAAGCCTCCAAGATGTGATATTGAAGTCATATGGGTCTTGTGAAGCACCGAAAGATTGAGTTGTGGATAGTTTTATATCACCGTCATATGAGCCTGGGTTGAAGCTTAGATTGTGAGAAATATCAGACCATGGCTTTTCTTTATTTCTGAGATTATAATTTGTATTTGATTGTAGCACAATAAGGTCATTCAGCTTTTTTTCTTCTTTTTCAATACCTTTTATGTATTTCATTTGCCATTTTTGTTCTAAGTTTAAGCCGACATAAGATGCTTTTTTGCTCGCATCAACGCCTACACCGCCGAATGAATAAAGATCTTCATTTTGCTTTTTGAAATTAGGCTTCCAAGAGTATGAAACGGAAGGGGTAACGATATGTCTGACAGCAGTTACCTTGCTATTATAAAACCGTCTCATGCCATAAAGTGAGAAAGAAGCAGAGCTGCTGTATGAATAAGCGTAGCCATGTGCCAGTTTGTCATTGTTTTTATCACGATCAATGAGTATTTCATCGAAACTTAGCGATTGCCCAAGCTTTAACCAACCATGAAATGAATCATGCCATGATACGCCTAATGTTTGTTTCACCCCTGCGTGGTGCTCATTTATATAATTATTTGTACTGTCGCGTGTGCTGAGATAGAATAAATCGGCAAAAGTGGGGTGTTTTTCTTTTATAAACCCAGTGTGAGTGCCAAAACTGCGCCATGAATAAGTGAAGTTCTTCCACCAGATGTCTTTTGTTTTTAAGCTATCGCTATCAATGGGTAAGAGTTCGTATATAGGTTTCGATGGCAGGCTATAAGAAAAAGTGGGCATGGTAATAGAGCGCGTGTCGTTTATTAAATCTTCAGTATATGCACCAGATAGATATAAAGTGCTGCTGGAAAATGGTTTGCGGTAAGATATACTCGATGTGATAGTTTCTTGTAGTCTTTTGTTTACGTCAGTTTGATTGTCCCATACTTGTCTGCTACTGGCAAAATCTAAGTTTACAGAGAATTCTGATTTGTCATAAAAAGTCTGTTGATGCCATGCCTTTAAAAACCATTCATCAGACACATTTGATACTTGAGAAATACGTTTTCTGTAAAGTGCATTAGTATTACCGCTGAAGTCATATCGTTTTCTATATGGCATATCAAACTCGGCGCCCCAGCCAGTTTTTTCCATAAAATCAGCAGAAAGAGTGATGTCAGTATAGTCATTGATAGGACAATAGAAGGCAATGTTTTTCAGGTATTTACCATCAGTTGGATTGAAGCCAGGTTCTGGCGTAAGAATACCGCATTCACGCCCTTTTTTTATACTAAAGGCTGCAAAAGGCAGAGCTAAAACAGGAAACTCATTAACATAAAAGAAGATAGGTTTTCCCACAACCATGTGATTTCGATAAATACGCATTTTATTAGCCCTAATATCAAAGTGTGGATCTTTTGCATCGCAAGTTGTAAAGCGTCCATAATCGACATCGTAGATTTCTTTATCTATCTTGCGCATGGTGTCGCCATAATAAAAGCCTAAATCAAACTTGCTGGCTCCTTGATATACTAAACCTGTTTCTGTATCGAGATCATAATAGACCTGATTGCCAATAATAACTTGATCAGAATCTTGCATTAAAACACGCCCAGTTGCATGAGCTTGCTCTTTATCAAAGTCGATCATTATACTATCTGATTTTATTGTTGAACCAGCATAAGTAATAATGGCATTATAATTTAGCTGTATTTGTTCAAGATTGACGTAATATCTTAAGCTGTCGGCATTGTAATATAGCGAATCATCGACAATAGTCTCTGTTTTTAAACTATCTACTGCAATTTGATCTTGAGATTCAGCATAAGCATATTGCATATAAATGCCTATTGAGTTAATCACCAGAAGACTGATTATAGTTATAATTAAGCGTATTTTGTGGTTTATTTTCACTATCTCTCTCTTATAATATTTTGTATATATTTTCATACACAATCATCTGCAATGTTAAAAGCATAAAAGTAAATTATATGTCAAGAAATTTTTGTGCTTTTTTAGTATATTTCAAAAAATTATAGATAGTAACTATAGGGTTATTCGTCTTTTGACAATGGATGCAACTGTTCTCATTCTTCTGCATCTTATTGTTTGGGTAAACTTTTGTGTCATTTAAAGGGTTGCTTCGTTTATTATCAACGTTATTATTCATCGATTTTGAAAATAATTAAATATCGATAGCTCTTAGCTGAAAAAAAAATCACCTGTAGATCCGCTCGTAGTAGGCATCTGCCGTTTTGGGTGAAAATAGTTTTCGGAAAACTCCATTTTCTAAGCCCTATATATAGAGGCACTTGTTAAAAATGAATGATGAATAAGTAGAGAGTTTTTAATTCTGTGCAATGAGATTTTAAGAATTATATCGTATGTTAAAAAATAATAAATGCTTCTTGACAGAACTGAGCATATTTTCAATTTGGTATTGTATGAGGTGTAATATAGTATGGAAAAAATTAAACTAATTGTTTTAGACTGTGATGGCGTGCTAACAGACGGCAAAATAAGCTATGATAACAATAGAGTAGAGATCAAAAACTTTTCTGCTCATGATGGATTGGGGACTTTTTTGTTGAGGTTTACGGATATTAAAATTGCTGTTGTAACAGGCAGGAGATCTGAATGTCTTGCACAAAGATGTGAGGATTTGAAGATAGATTTATTATATCAAAAGATAAGTAATAAAAGAGAAACGATAGAGAGTATTTTGTCAGAGCTTGGTTTAGAATGGGAGAATATTGCCTATATGGGTGACGATTGGAATGATTGGCCCGCAATGAGCAAGGCAGGGTTTAAAACAACACCAGCAAATGGTAATGATGTTATCAAAGAAAGAGTTGATTGGGTAGCACCTCGTAATGGGGGAGACGGGGCAGTAAGAGATTTAATTGATTATATTTTAAGAAAACAGGGGATATATGAACACTGTGTGGAAGCTTATCTTAAGCACATTGATCCTGACGGCAATGCTAATATTTAGCGCATGTGACTTGTCATCAAATATACCTTATAATTCTTCAGCAGACAATGAGCCAGCGACAGAAATAATAGATTCTGTTTATGTTGTAGCTACAGATGGTGCTAATCTTGACTGGAAATTAGATGCTGAAAAAATTGAAAGGTATCCTGACAAGCGATTATTAATTGCATATCAGGTGAGGTTTGAATCTATGCCTTCTGAGTTTTCACAAAAGTCAACAATGACCTGCAAAGAAGCTCAAATAGACGAAATCTCCAATAAGATAATTGGGAAAGGTAATGTGATTATCAAGACACCAAATGGTATATTAAAGACAGAATACTTGACTCTTAATCGATTTAATAATGAGGTCTTTGCGCCTGGTTATGTGTATATGGAAAGATTTGGGAATGTTATTAAAGGAACTGGTTTGACAACTAATATTAATTTTGATTATGTCAATCTACAAAAGGTTAGCGGAGAAGGCTCTGGCAGTGGCTCATTGTTTGACTAAAATAAAACCCATCTCCATTTGTATATTTGCTTTTATTTTTATTTTTATAAATATATATGCAGCTAAGGCTGAACAGAGAGCTTATAGGTTAGTTAATGCCGACAATTTGCAGATGAATAAGTATAGTAATGAATATATTACAAATTTACGTGGTAATGTTGTTTTTTATTATGGAAAAACGCAGTTTAAAGCAGATCATGCAGAGATTTATGAGCAACAAAAAACAGTCATTCTCAAAGGTAATGTGAGAATTAAAGAGGATACATTGACTTTTTATTCAGATACAGCATATTATTATCGAAATGACGAGTATATTAAAGGTATTGGAAATTGCACTGTCAGAGAGGATCATTCAGATAATAGTTATCGTGAGCTTAAGGCTAAACAGATTGAATATTATCGTGAGCGTGGTGATTTGCAGGCAAACAATAATGTAAGTATCTATGAACAAAAGGATAATATTCGTGCAAAATGTGGTTATGCTCAGTACAATTTAAAAACAGGGTATGGATATTTAGTTAGACAACCATTGGTGTGGCAACTGGCAAAAGACGATTCTTTGAGTATCAAGGCAGAGAAAATTGAATTATTTAAAGATATTGGCAAGGTAATTGCATCTTTTGATGTTGAAACAAGGAATAATGATATGCGTACTGAAAGTGATTTCTTGGTATATTATTATAATGAAGGAAGGGCTATTTATCTTGGGCAGCCACTGTTTTTTACGGAGTTTGGTGATGCAAATGCAGAAAATGTAACTGTATATATCAAAGATAATAAGGTGTCTCAAGCAGTATTGCAAGACTCTTGTAAAATAGTGTTCTCCGAAGAAAAAGGAATGGAAAAAAAGAATTGGATAATTGGAGATAAAATAATAGTAAATTGGGAGAATGACAAACTAAAATCATTTACAGCAATGGATAATGTTAGTACTTTTATATGGCAGGATCAAAAAAAGAAACAGTTGCCAATGCATAATGCAGCAACATCAGATTTGTTGGATATTATATTTAATGATGAGCAAAAGGTGGAAATAATTAATCTAAAATCGCAAGTAAAAGGTAAATATGCTTTCAAACGTAAGAAATAATCACTATGATGATAATAATATTGAATCATCTAAAAGACCTATTATCAATGAGATAAAAAGAAATATTGATATTTCTCTTTTTTTTATTGACTTATTCTTTTCTATTCAATTATACTACATTATCTATTTGGAGGGGTGATGTCAAAAGGTAATAAATATTTGTTTTTCATTGAGCGGGAGTTCCATTTGGTACTGCTTTTGCCTTTGATGCAATATATTTATGAAAAAGCTTTGGGAGAAATGGCTATCTATAATTTTAGCCCTGAACAAAGTCAGCAGAGTATCTCCAATTATGGTTTGAGAAAGAATATTTTAGATAGATATTTAGATTTTGAAGTTAAACAGATTGAAAATCCATATCTCTTTAGTCCGGATATAACCTTTATGGCAGATTTTTCTTATCAATACGTTGAGGGTTTGGGAAAAATTGTAAATATCGGGCATGGCACAATTGCCAAAGGATGGTATTATTCACAGAATAAAATTAGCGTGCGTGAAAACTGTGCAGACTTGCTCTGTGTACCAGGTAATATACATAAACATCAACTTGAAAAGAACGTGAAGATTCCCATTGAAGTTACAGGTATGCCAAAGCTTGACAAAGCATTTACAGGTAAACTTAAGAGAGATGAGATCTTAAAGAAAATGGGCTTGAACCTTGATAATAAAACAGTTTTGTTGGCACCGACATTTAATGATGAATTTAGTTTGATACCATATTTAACTGAACCAATAAGAAACTATATTCCAGATTATTTGAATTTAATAGTAAAACTGCATGGAGTAACACCTGATAATATTCGTGATGCATTTAAAAAGATAGCTTCAACAACTAAGAATGTGTTTTTGAATGAAGATTATGATATTACTGAATGCTTTGTTGCCTCTGATGTGATGATATCAGATGTGTCTTCAGTTGTTTATGAGTTTTTATCATTGGGTAAACCAGTGCTACTATTTGATAGCCCAAAACAACAAGATTATCAGAACTATAGCCCAGAAGACATTGAATATAAATATCGCAATGTTGGACATAGATTTAGCAGCCCAACAAGTATCCCTGAATTACTGTTTCGTAGTCTGACTGAAAAGAGAGATGAAAAGATTGACTCCATTGCCGATGGTTTTGTTAGCGTAAGAGATGGTAGTTCAGCGCGGAGAGTTGTCGAGGCAGCTAATGCGCTTTTAGAAAAACCAACCATGAAAAAGGCACATATTATCGTAGTTGGTGATAATAAAGAGAATATTGCCAGAATTAAGTATCGTTTTCAAGACAGATTTAATATGTCATTCGTACCCGCTAATGATGAAAAATCTTTAATGTCTTTAATAAAAAGCATGGCAAATAGCATTCAAGAAGATTATATATTAGTACATGATATTGCATATGAGATGAGCCCACAAATGCCCCACTTTTTACATTCTCAGCTTATCCTTAATGATCATGCAGGATTGGCTGTCCCTCTGATGTATAATGATGAGATAAATTATCAGCAAGCTAAACTGAGAGTTAGACTAAACGATGAGTATTCTTTGGGCTCAATGGCATTACAACTCACATATGCATTTTCTGGTCAGAGTATTGAAATACCTTTTGCAGAACCAGTTAGTTATATCTTTAGCAAACAAAGTCTATTGGATACTACTTTTGAAAGTGAAAACAATGATCAGAACTGGCTACTGTTTTTAAGTTATTTAAAAGAAAAGAGTTTATCTATTGAACTATGCTTTGATTCAATGATTTATCCTGCCCAAGTAACAAATAACACAAAAGAACAAATAGTAAATCATAAAAAAGAAGAAAATGATCTGCAATATTTTGTGTCTTTAAATAGTGAAGAAGGGCTTAAACAAAGGATAATTGATAATCCAAAAGATGATAGTGTTAAGCTTGATTTAATAGATTTTTATTATAAAAATGAAATGTGGGATAGCATAGAAATTTATGCTGACATGATGCCTAATAATTACAAGGCTGTTTGGTATGCAACAAGAAGCCTTGAAGAACAAAGTTTTGTGGAAGAAGCATTAAATAGAATTAAGAGCCTTGCAATTGATAAAACACCAGACACACATTGGAAAGCAAGACTCTATGCATTGCAAGGTAAGTTATTGCTGAAGCTAAATCATACCGCTGAAGCAAGGGTTTTTATTGATTTAGCAATTAAAGCAGATAATGATTTGAATGAGGCTTTGGTCGCACGTGCAGCATATTATCTAATGAATGGAGATTTTGAACACTCAGAAGCAGATTATAAAAAGATCCTTGATAGAGAACCACAAAATCGCATTGCACTACTGGGTTTGGGTATGATTAAACAGTTTGGTAATGACTATCAAGCATCAGAAGAGTTTTTTATAACTGTATTAAATGATAATGAGGAGGACTTGGAAGCAATAAATGGTTTGGTAAAGTCAGTTTGGCATACAAAGAATTTTGAATTAGCAGTAAATGCGCTAAAGACGTATTTAGAATTACATCCAGCACAGCTTGATATTCTATTTACCTTAGCAGGCATTTATTTTGAACTTGGCTTTTATAACGATGCATTAGAGCAGCTGGAGATCATTATGTTGTTTGATAATGATTATCTTGGTGCAAATGAATTGTATAATAAAATTAAGCAAATTAATAAATAATAAGAAGAAGGAGAGTAGATATGAAGTGTGTGAAACTGTATATATTCGGTTTCATTGTCGCTCTGTTATTTTCAGTAGGTGTGCAAAGTAATGACCTATATGCAGCCCCTAAAGCAATTACTGATATTAAAGTAATTGATATCCCTAATGATGATGGGACAGGCTTGCAAATTGAATGGAAAGCATTACCTAAAGAGAGCAGAATTATTAGCTACCGTATATACCGTGGTACGAGTAAAGATACTTTGTTCTTTATTGGGGAGATACCTATAAATGTGAAAACAGGCGCTAATTCTGCAAGTATGAGCTATTATGATAAAGACTACAATGAGTTCTTAGATATTCGTTCACCAGGCAGACTAAAGCCAGAAAAGAAAGCTGGTAAGACAGGACCGTTCTATCAAAAGATTCCAAAAGATATGAAAATAGTTGGTCCAATGCTTAAAGATTACTCTATTTTGGGGGTAATCGCAAAGGATGAATATTATCATAAAACTAAAAAAATTACAAAGATAGTTAATGAGAAAGAACAGACTTATGCAGGCTTAAAATCAAGCCAAATTACTTTGGTTAAAAAGCTTATACCAGGGAAAGAATATTTTTATTCAATAATTGCAGTTGATGAAAAAAGAAACTATTGGCCCGCTGAGACAGTAGCTTCTGGTAAACCTATAGACAATGAGCCTGCAGATCCAGCAGATTTCTATGCAACATATTTGCCAGAAACACAGACTCTTAGTTTTGAATGGGGTCATCCACTATCATATGATGATATTAATACCTATAAGATTTTTGTAAAATCTGCAAATGATGCAGCACCTGGTAAATTAATATATGAGTCAAATACACCTCAACCATATGCATCTCCTGATTATGCAATACTTAAACTCCAAGATCAAAAAGTAGTTAAATCTGGTAATGTGTTATTTGATTTTAGTAAAACTTCTGTGGATCAGTGTGAATTTTATATTATGTTTACTGACTACTCTATGCTTTCATCAATGTCTCAACCAATAACAGCTAAGTATATCTCGAAAAGTGATTTACCAGTAATACCAAGATTGAATATAATTGATAAAAAGAATGATAAAGGTGATTACAATACCCTATTCTGGGGTAAACCAGTAGCATATATTAATTCGGTGCAAACAGTTGGCAAGAATACCATTCAATTAAGCTACGATTACGGTGCAAACTGTGGGTATAAAGTTAATCAAATTTACTTTGATATTTATGATAAAGACAATAAGTTAATCAAAAAAGTAAATGAGTTCTTCCAAGACAATATTTTCAAAGTGAAGCTTGACCAATCAATGGAAGAGCAGGGAGAGCTCAAAGTAAAAATTAGATTTAAGTACAATGGAGAAGTAGATGAAGATTATGTAATCGACCAAAAGCTTGTTTACGACTCAGCAATAATGTCTCTTCGTCCAAGTAAGATTTCAGTTGATGGTAGAGTCTTAGAAGATTTTAATTTTACTTTGATGAAAAAAACTCAGAATACTCCCCTTTATCGTTCATTAAAAAAAGTATCTGGAATTGAAAGAGAATCTGACGATAAAGTTGCTTATGAAAGCTCAATATTCAAAGGTGTTAGTGAATATAGTCTTGAAAATAACATGTTTTTAGTAGATACTAATATTGATGTTTATTGGAATAAAGACACACAATCAACAATCAGTACTTCAATTTATGTCTCTGAGAAAGATAATGTTGTTAATAAAATCAAGCAACAGATAGCAGAAGTTGAAGGCTTGATTGAAAAAACAAATGTCCCTGCTGAGATAGAGTATTATGAGTTATATTTAACTAAGTTTAAAAATGATCTTGTTGCTATAGAATCAGATAACTTATTAAAAGAGATTAATTCAATTAGTAATGAAAAACTAAGAATGAAGAAAATCGCTTCAATTCGTGAAGTTGATAAACGAAAATTTAACTACTTTATGATGATGAGTAATGGCAAAGGGTATGTCGTAGAAGATTCATTGAATATTAATGAAGATGGTGAATTAGATTATGTTATCCCAGTATCAAACTGGTTTGATATGGAAAAGCTACCGACTTTAATTGCTTCTTTGCTCTTTGGTATGCTTGTCTTTGTTTTTGTTACACTTGCAAGAAAAGGCAAAAATCTTTATATCAGACCAATTGCTGGTATCGATGAGATTGACAATGCTATTGGTCGTGCGACTGAGATGGGAAGACCTATCTTGTTCTGCCCTGGCTTATCAGGTATTGGAGACGTGGCAACACTTGCAGGTCTATCAATTCTTGGTAGAATAGCTAAAAAAGCAGCGGAATATGATACTCGTATTTTAGTGCCTTGTCGCGACTATATAGTAATTCCTATTGCGCAAGAAATAGTTAGAGAAGCACACTTTGAAGCAGGACGTCCAGATAGTTTTGATAAAAATAACGTGTTCTTTGTTTCTGATCAACAATTTGCTTATGTTGCTGGTGTCAATGGAGTAATGCTTCGTGAAAAAACAGCTACCAATTTCTATATGGGTATGTTCTATGCTGAATCTTTAATTATGACAGAAACAGGTAGTACTACTGGCGCTATACAAATAGCTGGAACAGACGCAGTAACTCAAGTGCCATTCTTTATCACCACATGTGACTATACACTTATTGGTGAAGAGTTATACGCAGCTTCTGCTTATTTGGCACGCCAGCCATTAATGCTTGGCACGCTTAAAGCTCAAGACTATGCAAAGTTCTTTATTTTGCTTTTCTTAATTTTAGGCACAATACTGTCAAGTTTCCACATCACAACAATAATTAATATATTTCCAAATAAATAGGAGGATCGATGAAACGCTCAATACCACTTGCAATAGTCATTATACTTGGCTTTCTTTTCGTAGGATACGTTTTTATACCACATAAAATATCATCAGATTTTTACGAATGGTATATGGAATGGATGAAAGCAATGTCACCATTTGGTGTGATATTAGGTATTATGAGTATAATAATGACTCATACTGCAAGAATTCAACATAAAGTGCCAAATTGGCAATATTCTATAGTTACTTTAATAGCAATGATTTTTACAGCATATGCTGGCTTCGCTTGGGGTACACAAGAGGGAACACCTTTTATGTGGCTCTTTAAAAATGTTCAAATGCCTATGGGCGCAACAATGTTTTCTTTACTTGCATTCTATATAGCATCAGCTTCTTATAAAGCATTCCGTGCTCGTTCTGCAGAAGCTACTGTATTACTTTTAGCTGCAATAATAGTGATGCTCGGTCAAGTTCCTGTTGGTGTTAGTCTTTTTGGCGAAGGTATCAATGATATCACACATTGGATATTAAATGTGCCTAACTTGGCGTCTAAACGCGGTATTGCTTTAGGTGTTGGTCTTGGCATGGTTGCTACTTCACTTCGAATACTACTCGGTATTGAAAGAACATACCTGGGTGGTGGTGAATAAGAAAGGAGAATATAAATGAATATATTTGAACGGTTACAAATGCTCGATCGTCGCTGGATATTCTTAGTGGTGGCAATTGCTATTATTGTACCATTAATTATACCTTTTAATTCAAAAACATATACAACCGAACCAACAGAAAAGTTGTATCGCCTTATAGACTCCTTTGCACCAGGTCAAGATGAGAAGCCAATAGAAAAAGATAGAGCACTCCTTTTAGTTTTCACACACGATGCATCTACGATGTCAGAGCTCTTTCCAATGGAAGTTGCCATTTTAAGACACTGTTTTGCCAGAAAAATTAAAGTGTTTACTTTAACTTTCCTTCCTTCAGCTGCTCCAATTATGGATTATGCAATTAATACAGTTAAAGAAGAGTTCCCAGAAGTAAAATCTGGCGAGCACTATGTAAACTTTGGATACAAAATCGGTGCATTGATGTTGCCAATTATTCTTGGTATGGGTGAAGATATTTCTGAAGCTGTAGATATTGATGCAGAAGGAAGAAAAATCTCAAGCTTGCCAATTATGAAAAATATTAAGAACTATAATGAGATGAACTTAATTATGGACTTCTCAGGCTCATCAGCAGGTGGCGCATGGATAGTTTATGCACGCTCAAAGTTTGGTGCTAATGTGGGCGCTGGTGTTACTGCTGTGATGGCAGCAGACCAATATCCTTACCTTCAAACAGGACAGCTTACAGGAATGCTCGCAGGTTTGAAAGGTGCTGCAGAGTATGAAAAATTAGTTGATGTCTTTGCTACAAATCAAGATCCAGCAAAAAGAGAATTTTCTCGTGAGCTTTTAAAAGATACCAAGTATGATGATGCTATTACTAACCCTAATATTAAGACAAAATTTAAACAAGCACGTATTGGCATGAATGCTCAATCTGTAGCTCATATCATGATTATTGTATTTATATTAATCGGTAATATTGGCTATTTTATCACTAAATACAAGCAAAAACAACAAGGTTAAGAGGAGGAATGATGTTTGAAATTGTAAGTAATTGGGTAGCGGCTTTTCTGACGCTGTGTATATTCTCTTTCTTATATAAAGATAATCCTTTTTATAGATTTGCAGAATACTTATTCGTCGGTGTGACAGCAGGTTATACAATCCCATTAACTTGGGAAATGGCATTTATTCCTTATGTTTATAGACCATTGTTCTTGCAACATAAGTTCATCTTATTGATCCCTGCATTTATTGGTATTCTCTATATTTTTACTTTTAATCGCAAACTCAACTGGCTTTCACGTTATCCAATAGCATTTGGTATGGGTATGGTCGGTATGGGAGTGCCATTGTCTATGCATGCAAGCGTTTTAGTTCAAATGCGTGGTGCAATGATCCCTATTGAAAGTATTAACTCTTTATTAGTTTTTATCGGAACAATAACAATTCTTCTATATTTCTACTTTTCTAAAGCTCACACTGGGACTTACGGCAAAGTTGTGAAAATTGGTATATGGTATATGATGATTGGCTTTGGTGCTTCATTTGGTTATACTGTGATGGCACGTATTTCACTTCTTATTGGTCGTATTCAGTTCCTTGTATCAGATGTACTTCATATTATTAAATAACAGATGGGCAGGGTATCCTGCCTACCTTGTTTTGGAAAGGTGGCAATAAATGCGTAAACTTTTACTAATTGTACTACTTTTTAGTTTTAGTATAGTTCTTTGGGCAAATAACTCATGTATCGTAAAAGGCTTAACAGTTACAGACGTTCCTTATGATGACGGCTCAGGATTATTATTAAAATGGGAACCATTACCCAAAAGTTGTCGTATTATTGAATATCGCGTATATCGTGGTGTTTCAAAAGATAGTTTGTTTTATTTAGGTAAAATCGATGTTGATCCAATTGTAGGAGTCGTTGGCAATGAAATGCAGTTTTCAGACAATGATTTTAGACCTTTTGTTGATCTTGAATCTCCAGCAAAACTTAAAAAAGAAAAGGGACAGAGCAAAGACAGCCCTATTTATCGTTCACTACCGAGAAATGTATCAGTTGTCGGCCCTCTTTTAAGCAAGTTTTCAACACTTGGTATTATTGACAAAGATATTTTTTACTATAAGACAAAAAAAGTTATCAAAAATAAAGAGCTTTATGCAGGGCTAAAGACAGAAGAATTTGAAGGTATTTATGCAAACATAATACCAGGTCAAGCATATTATTATACGATTATTGCGGTAAATGAAAAGGGTACATATCACCCTTATGCGCCAATTGTTAAAGGTATCTCTCATCCAAATTTGCCAGAACCTGTAAACAGCTTATACGTAAAATTAATTAAAGACAAATCTTATCTACAATATGAATTTGAAATGCCATTATTTACTGATGGTATAGGCAGCTTTGATTTTTATATTCTCCCTAAAGGAAAAATTGCACAATTCGAAAAATATAAACAGTTTCAAAAAGAATATGAAGAATATATAATCAAAGAAACTAAAGACCCTCAAAATCGCCCATCACCTCAGCCTGTCGAGAATCCTGCAATTTTAATTAATAGCGTTGAGACATCTTATCCATATCCAACTCCAAATTTTGCGAGAATTGATCTGAATGATAAGACATTTGTTGATAAATTAAAGAATAATAACATTGTGCTAAATGAGTCTACACTTGACAATTATTATTTTATAGTGTCTTGCAGAGACTATTATGGCTTAGAGGCTTTTGATATATCAAAAAATGTTAACGCAATTGATTCATCTGCTTTGCCTATAATGCCATCGATGAAAGTACGAGATAAGCCCAGCGATAAAGGCGACATGATTGAATTAATGATTGGACGCCCGATTGTTTATCTAACACAAATCAACTCAGATGTTAAAAACAAGAAAAAGCTGACAATTAATTATGAATTACTTAAAAATCATATTGTTAAGGTTAAAAAGGTTGACTTTAAATTCTTTGATATGAGTGGCAAAGAGCTTGGTAGTGTTACAGAGCACTATTTTGATAATATAGTTAGATTTACCTTACCTGCAGAAGTTGGGGCAAATAATCCTTTTAAGGTAGTTTTTACAATTTATACTGACCAAAATAACTATAAAGGTGAAACTTATTTAACTCAACACGTTATTTATAACGAAGATTTAAAACAATTAAAATCTGATGCACTTATCCTTAATAACGAGCATATTATGGATTACCGTTATTTGATTCTTAAAAAGGCTAAGTCTGTTAAGAATTTCCAAGTTACAAAGCGCCTCAGTCCGTTAATGAATACCTTTGATGACAATATACCATATGAGACAAGCTTCTTTAAGGGTGTTGCAGATTATGACGCTAAAAGAGGTCTGTTTTTATTCGACTCTATGATTGATTTGGGTTATGATGAAAATCTTCAAACAACTTTAATAACGAGCCTCTACCTCAATGATTATACCGACAATTTAAAAGAGCTTTTGAGCGATCTTACTGCCAAAGATGACCCTAATTTACAGCCAGAAATTGATTACTATAAGAGCATGTTAAAAATGCAAGAAGATGTAAATATTCTCAAAGAAGCAAATGGTCTTTTAGGCAAAAAAAGAATTAACTTTCTAAAGAAATACCGTGAAAATGATAAAAGAACTTTTATATACTATCTTGTAAAAACTGATGGTACTGCTCAATTCGACCTTACTGAGAATTATATAGATGATACACATAAAAATGGCGAGTTTTTCCCAGAACCTGACTGGTTTAACATGGCTAATTTACCAATGCTCATCGCTTCATTAATCTTTGGTATTCTGGTTTTATATTACATTACCATCGTTAAAAAAGGGGTGAACTTATACATAAGACCAATCGCAGGGCTTGAAGAAATCGATAATGCTATCGGTCGTGCAACAGAGATGGGGCGCCCTATTTTGTTCGTTCCAGGTCTGTCTGGTATTGACGACGTGGCAACTCTTGCAGCCCTTTCCATTTTAGGACACATTACAAAAAAGGCTGCTGAATACGATACAAAAATTATCGTTCCAGTTTGTGACTATATTGTATTGCCAATTGCTCAGCAAATCGTTAAAGAAGCACATTACGAGGCAGGAAGACCTGATTCATTTGATCCAGGTAATGTTTTCTTTGTTGCTGATGGACAATTTGCATATGTAGCAGGTGTCAATGGTGTTATGATTCGTGAAAAGACAGCAACAAACTTCTATCTTGGTATGTTTTATGCCGAAGCTTTACTTATGACTGAAACAGGTAACTCTACAGGGGCAATCCAAATTTCAGGTAGCGATGCTCTTACTCAAATTCCATTCTTTATAACAACTTGTGACTATACCTTAATTGGCGAAGAATTGTACGCTGCTTCTGCATACTTAGCAAGAGAAGCTTTGATGTTAGGCACATTGAAAGCACAGGATTATACAAAATTATTAATCATAATCTTTATAACAGTGGGTACAATTTTATCATCTTTCCATTTTAATTTCTTAATAAATTGGTTCCCTGCAGAATAGCAATCTGACAATAACAAAAAGTATTAATTATTAGGGCGGAGAATACCGCCCTAATTACTAACAACGACAGCAGCAAAGTTGAGGTGAGTATGAGGTTTAGTTTATTTCCTTTTCAAATAACAATTGATTCTGATGAGTATAATGATTATATACAATATGTTGATAGACATACGAATAAGCTAATTGAAGAGAATGTGCCAGGAAAACGATCTTTGCAGTTTTTATACTCAAGTTTTTTTGGAAAAATTGTGTTGGAAAGCATTATGGCAAGAGGTTTAATACAGTACTTGCAAGGGTTTTTTATGAATACAAGAATCTCCAAAATATTCATAAAACCTTTTGCAAAGAAATATGATGTTAATATTGATGAATCATTGCATAATATAGGTAAATTCAAGTCGTTTAATGACTTTTTTACACGAAAATTAAAAGACACTGCAAGACCCATTAATAATAACAATAAAACAATTATTTCGCCTGCAGATGGTAAGGTGCTTGTTTTTGAAAAGGCAACAGAATCTATGAACTTTTATATCAAGGATTCTGAGTTTAATTTGCCAGCTTTTATATGTAATGATACACTTACAAAACAGTTTAAAGATGCTTCTATGGCTATAATCAGATTAGCGCCTGTCGACTACCACAGGTTTCATTTTCCTATTAATTGTACCCCCTCAAAGAGTCTTCTTATCAAAGGTAAGTACTATTCCGTATCTCCATTGGCGCTTAAAAAAGAAGAGATGATATTTGAAAAAAATAAAAGAGAGATTTGCCTATTGAAAAACAGCATATTGGGAGATGTTTTAATGATTGAGGTCGGGGCTACATTTGTCGGCAGCATCGTGCAGACATATCCTTATGGCATTGATGTTGAAAAGGGAGATGAAAAGGGCTATTTTAAGTTTGGAGGGTCAACTATTGTATTGCTTTTTAAAGAAGGACGTATTATGTTCGATGATGACCTTCTGAAGAATACAAAAAAAGGATTTGAAACTACCATCAAAATGGGTGAACCTATTGCAAACTTTATTCTTTAAAAGAATGTAAACGATGTGAAATTTTGGGTTAAGGTTGACAAAGAAATAAATCATTTAATGTTTTTTGATGTCTCAATAAATCAAGATTAATTCAGCGTCCTGAATGATCTTAAGAATTACCTTTATTTACCTCATATAAACCCTTTCTACACTACATTAGAGGGTGTTGAATAATGCATAATTGAGAGCTTTGAATTAGAAAACAGACAATAAATATAGTTAAAATATTACTTGACAATAATATAGGCTATCATAAAATGACATAAATTATAAAATAAAAGAGGTGTTCAATGTCAGGTAGCTTTATCGATTCAGAAATAGACAGTATTGTTGAGAAATTCTCAGATGAACCAGTAATAAAAGTTTAAAAAATTATTAGATTGGTCACGAATTAATAAATTATCAAACAAAGCTAAATTAACAAATGTAGGAAAACATCTTGTTCCATATAGCACAGTTTTGATGACAAAGATTTTTTTACTTCAATCGATGCATGGCTATTCGGATGTTGCAATGGAAAAGCAGTTGAACTTTAATCTTTTATTTATGAAGTTTTGTGAACTTTCTACAACAGATAGGAAACCAGATCATTCTA
>JAKPKU010000124.1 GCA_029553545.1 Candidatus Cloacimonadota bacterium | reverse complement strand
CCATGTTAAGTTCCCTTCAAAGTCTTCAACAAAAGTCACTGCTTCTGCGCGGAAAGACTTTGATTGTGCGTTTTCTGTCATCTTTCCAATTTTGATTGATTGGTTAGCAAATGCAAGTGTAACAAGCATTAAGCTAATTGTAATTAGAAGTATTACTTTTTTCATACTTTCCTCCTTGTACTTTATTTTTAAATATCAGTCTATATTAAATGAAATGGCTGTTTTTTGTCAATCATTATTTTACAAATATGTGTTTTTTTATATTTCTTCATCTTCTACAAAACTGATAAAGAAGTTTGCTGTTTCGTGATCTATTCTAAAAGGTTTGCCATTTTTAGCATGAACGACTTTCACTAAAGCTTGATTACAAAGCTGTCCATGCGAGTCATATAGCTTTTGCACCCATGTTGAGCCCAGTCTATTTGCTGTGCTCATCCACGATTTTATGGTGACAGTATCTTCCAAAAAGACACCTGCTTTATAGTCAATCTCAATGCGAGCAATATAAAGATGTACACCCATTTCATTAAATTGTTTGATAGGAAATTTCATGTCTGTGAGTGCATCAGAACGTGCAGATTCATAGAATTGTAGATAATTTGCATTGTTTAAATGCCCGTAGATATCGCATTCGTATCCATAGATTTTTCTTTCTTTAATAAATATCATAATTTCTCCTTAAAAGTATGGATAATAAAATATATAAAATTGTCAAGAAAAAGAGTACAGTTGATAAAACTGAGCCGTTTGAAAGTGATAAACATGAAGGTGTTGGTTAATGTACTTTTCAGATCTACAGACTCAAAGAATACTGACATTTGAGAATCGAGAGATGAGATGTAATTTATTTTAGCCAACTTTGGGTGGATATTGGTAGAAAAAAAAATCACCTCTAAACCCGCTCGTAGTAGGCATCTGCTGATTTAGGTGAAAATAGTTTTAGAAAAACACCATTTTGTAAGCCCTATATATATAGAGGGTGGCATTTTTTAATTCATAATTATGCTTTATTTTTTATAAGTTATTTTGGTTCACTGGGCGGCAGCCTCATTTAATACTCTATAATGACTAAACTTATCTTTTAAGAGGTCAAGATTATATCGCGGGATCATTAGCGGTTGATTTATGCGAAGGTTGTGCCAATATTATTAAAGACGTCAGTATGTATATTATCTAATCTAAAAATTCCACCATCTCACTTGATGGTAGGTAATCAGTGAAGATGATATTTTTATTCTTTTCAAAAGTATCAAGCGTCTCATTAATTTTTGCAATAGATTTCCTCATCCTCAAGATATTCTTTTCAAATAATGCTATTTGTTCATTAGAACGAAGTTTATCTATAATCTCTTCCAGATTCCTATTAATCTCGTTTGCTGGTTTACGAAGTTTGCGATTAGTCTTTACAGCACGCTCCAAAGCCGTTTTTTGTTTTTGTTTAATCAGTCTCTTTCGTACATCTTTTTTAATCTGCTCGAGTGCCAAGCTACCTTTTAAATGTGATATCTTTTTTGCTGATTCGAGTTGTTTTAATTTATCTAAAGATTCGTTCTTTAATAGTGCATATTTGAAGGCTTCGCAAAAATCTTTTTGCTCAATGCTAATACATTCAAGTAGTCCATATGCGAGTGCACTGTTTCTATCGGATAAATTATCTTTATTTGCAAGCATTCTTTGAACAATAGACTGTGAAGTATTGAACTTCTTTTGCTCTTTTAAAAGTTTGGCAAAAGAGAGAAATCCTGTTTGTAGATTATCGAGCTTATGTGCTTTGCTTAGCGACATTGCCTTCAGTAAGGTATCTCTTGCCTGCTCATAACTTTGTTTTTGAATATAAATATCGCCTAATTCAAGATACTTATTTGATAGATGTTTAAAGTCCTTAATTTTAATCTCATACCTAATCGATTGCAGATAATAATCCTCTGCCTGACCAAAAGCTTCCATACTCTTATAAGCTTTGCCAATATTACGCGTTGTCCTTGCCAATAAGTCGGTAAAAGAGTATTGTGTACAGATCTCAAAGCATTTCTGAAAAGCATCAAGTGCCTGCTCATATTTATTGAGGTAATTATAGTTTAAGCCCAGAAGGTTTTGTGCTTCAGCATAACGATAATGGTCATTTGCTTTTAAAGACAATCTACTCATCAAAACGCACTTATTTATACTTTCTTCAAAGATATGCAAATCCTTTTCAATGATTGCAAGCCATTTATATGCAATTGTCATTCTGCCGCTATCTTCTTTTATTACAGGATCTTCTATTAGTTTGACAAATAACTCAAAGGCGTCAAAATGCATTCCTAATTTCACGTATACTACTGCCAAGCTAAATTCTGTCCGAGTGAATTCAGCCTTATTATCTAATTCGCCAAAAAGAGTCAAACACTTCTTATAATATTCCAATGCTGTATTATTCTCGTTAAACAGATTGTAAATATTTGCAAAAGTCATATATGTTTGAGCTGTTAATTCTTTACTTCCTAGTGATTGCTCTATCTCTTCACTTATTCTTTTCAACACCTCAATGTCTTCTTTATCCGACATTCTTAGCAAGCACAGATTTAGTAGCAAATGCCACTTATTAGGTTGTTCATTCTCTATTCTTGTTAAAAACTCAACACATTTAGCTTTATTATCATTTTTATCTTTTTGAGTATTTTGTCTAACGTTGTTCAAGAACTCTTTGATTTTTAGATAAGCACTTTCCATTTTTATCTCTCTTTATGGCTATTGTGCTCTGCTAAATACTTGGCAAAAGAATTAATAGATCTCTGCAAGTTGTTAAAGTTTTCAGAGCATGTATAGATTTTGTATTTCTCTAGCTTATACTGTAACAAATCGAGGTTGCCCTGCAGCACCATCAGTGGCTGATTTAAATGATGGTTTGCAGTAACAGTCATTGCTATTTTACCTTTAATTGCCTCTTCTTGTGTTGCTTTTTTTGCTTCACGTTCAATGATATCTTTTTCAAATTGATTACTGATGTTTTTAAGTGTCTTCATCGTGGCGTGATTTTCGAATGAATTAAAATATTTTCTATATAGATTTAAGCTTTCATAAGCCTTTTCATATAGTCCTTTTTGCTCATATGCCTGATAATATACCTTATAAATACGCATCAGGTAAGATGAATCGTCCATTTCAATAGCTTGGGCTAATATTCGTTCTACGCTTTGCAAAGCATTGTCATATTCAGCGAAGTGATAATAAAACTCAGATAAAGAAGTATATCCTTCTATTATGGCATAAGGGCTATCAGTGTTTTTGAAAATTTGCAATCCTTTTTTGTAGTGCTCTAAAGACTTTGTGTAGTTGTTTTGAAACTTGTAAATATCGGCAATATTGAGCAGTGTATTTGCATAATTAGTAGTGTATTTATAGTTGCTTGAGATATCTAAAGATTCTTTGTAATATTCTAAAGCGGTATCATATTCTTTTTTATCAAAATAAACTGCTCCAATATTGTTTAGTGCATTTGATAGCTCGTCCACATAATTATTAGCACGCGAAATCTTTTCTGCCTTTTTATAGTAAAACAAAGATTGGTCGAGATTGCTCACATGATAAGTACCAATAACATTTAAATTTGAAGCATAATTTTGCCAATCATCTAAATCTAAAAGAATATTATTCGACTGAATCATAATCTCAGCAGCCTTTTCATAGTTCTCATTTTCCAATTCTATTTCACTAAGCCAAGCTAATATCTCTGCTTGTGAGCGTAAAAGATTATTTTCATTAGCTACCTTTAATGCCTTTTGTAGGTACTTGAAAGAGTTTGGGCTATCACCTTTTCTCCAATAAGAAGCTCCAATGCTTTGCAGAGTACTGCACAACAAATCATATGAATCAGTTTTATCAAGTAATTCAAGGGCTTTTAAATCTAAATTGATAGATTCATCATAGAGGCAATATTTCTTTTTTACAGCCGCTCGGTTCAAATAAACAGAAGTCTGCAAGTGAATTGAATTTAAGCTTTCTGCGATAAACATAGCTTCATCGAATAGTGGGTTTGCCAAATCTACTTTATCTCGATTAGACAAGCTACGTGCTTTCAGCAATAACAATTCCACAAGTTGCTCTTGAAGCGAGTAGTCCTTACACTGAGCTATTAGCTGTTCTATTTGCTCTAAGTCGTCTTCTTCTGAAGTTTGATCCTTTTTTCTAAGATTTTCTATCTTATTGTGAATAACGTTCCTCAACGCTTCAATCGACATAAATGCCCCCAATTTTGAATAGCATAATCACGTATAACAAGGCTCCTCTATATTATAGAGTGTTGAAATATATCTTTCAATTCTTACTTGCAAAGAAGCTATTTAACCAATAACATTTTCTTAATCTCTTTGTAGTTATCTTCATTGCTTTTGACATTCAAGATATAAAAATAAATGCCAGAAGACACTCTCTTGCCTTCGCTGTCGTCACCATTCCAAACGGCTTTGTGATAGCCGAAGTCCAGGTTTTGACCGAGAAGGGTTTTGATTCTTTGTCCTTTGATATTATAAACAGCTAAATCTACAATGCTGTTGTTTTTTAAGGCAAAGCGTATCTCTGTTGTAGGGTTGAATGGGTTTGGGAAGTTTTGATAGAGAGCATAATTTTCTGGTTTTCCACCAAGCTGTGGGTCATTCTTTTGCAAAATATAATTGAATTGATTATTTGCTAAATTGATATTAATAGTGTCATTGATGGTTTGATAGCCATCTTTTGCGATAGTAATTAAATAATCTGTCATGAAGATTGCTGGCAGATTAATAATTCCTATTTGATTAGTTACAAAATTTAGCTCTTGATTGTAAATGCCGTCATTACCTAAAAGGTGGAAGAGAATATCTGAAGGAGTTTGATTGTCTGACAAAGTGATATTAAATGTGCAAGGCGTGAATCTTTTTAATTGAATTGGGTCAGATTCTGTTCCTTCGCTTGCAATAACCTGAGCATTTCCAGGTATTGT
>JAKPKU010000095.1 GCA_029553545.1 Candidatus Cloacimonadota bacterium | reverse complement strand
AAACAATAAACAAAGATAGTGCATTTATGCTTGTTACTGTAAATGGCTTGAAAAAATGGTGGAACGAAATAACAGGTAAATCTGTAGTAGTTCAGACAGCGGAATCGGTAGCCACAAAAGCAGCTACAGCAGCGAAAAAAGAACAGACAACTGAAATAATAAAAGGAACAGCAGCAACAGCCGGAAATACGGCAGCCACAGCAACCGGAACCGTAGCCACAAAAGGACTTGCCGGAGGATTTAAAGCGGTTGGATTAGCCATTAAATCTATTCCGGGAATAGGGTGGTTAATTGCAGGGATAACGGCTGTGGTGGCAGCATTTGCATTATTAACAAAGAAGACAAGAGAAGCAAGAGCAGAGCAAATCGAATTTAATAAAAAAGTAGCAGAAATAGCACTTGAACCAATTGCAAAAATAAACGAGCTTTCATCTTCATATTCAAGGCTTGGAACGAGCATGAAAGAAAAAGAAAAGTTTGTAAAAGATAATCAAAAAGCATTTAATGACTTGGGGGTGTCTGTTAAAACCGTTGCGGATGCAGAAAATCTATTGATAAAAAACAAAGATGCTTTTATACGGGCTCAAATAGCAAAAGCTAAAGCAACAATAATCAAAGATGAATCAAAAGACTTGATAATGCTTCAAATAAAAGCAGAAAATGAACTTGAAGACCTTAAAATAAAATATAAAGATTATCAAAGAAGTCTACAAACAGATGAGTATGCTCTTGAACCATGGGAGCAGGAAATAAAACGTGCTGAGTTAAAGGTTCGCACGGCAGAAATAGGATTAAAAGCAAGGTTTGGTTTGGCTCAAGAATATAGCGAAAAGGCAGAGGAGATATTAGATGAAGCAGGAATCAAAGGTGCAAGTGAAACAAAAACAGGAACAGCATTCAAAGATATATTAGAAAAGATAAAAGAGCAATATGATATTTATTCTAAAGCTATTACATCTACAGATGAAATCACACGAGAAGCAGCCAAAGAAAAATATAAAACGTTGATTGATTATGCTGAAACTTATTTACTTTACTTAGAGAAGGAAAGAGCAAAATTATTAGAAATAGAAAAAGGTGGCAAAAAACTAACCAAAACTCAAAAAGCAAATCTCGACAATATAAATAAAGAAATTGCTGAACTAACACAAAAAAAAGCAGAGGAAAAAGCTAAAAGCCAAGCACAAAAACTTATTGACGAGTACGGAAAGACTTTTGATAAAAGACTACAACTACAAGAAGAGTATAATAAAGATGTTGCTATACTCGAAAAAGAACGTGAAAGCGTTGTAGATGAATCGGAATTACAACTAATCAATAAAGCATTAGAAAATAGGAAACGTAAGTACGAAAGTGATGTAGATGCCTTGTATAGCATCTTAGAAAATAAATATAAATCATACGAAGAACGTAGACTTGCCGTTCAAGAACAATACGCACAAGAACGGAAATTGATGGACGAAAAGAACGCTCTTGATTTAGAAATGGGGAAAACTAAAACTTACACAGAGGATAAATTCAAGGCAAGTTTGGAAGCAGAAAAAGAAGCGATGCAGGCAATTAACGACGAAGAAATTAAAATATTGATGGAGAAATCTGAGTTAATGAAAAAACTATTTAAAGATTATGCTTCGCTAACTAAAAAAGAAATAAAAGACACTATTAAGGAAACGAAAACTTTATTAGATTTTATAAAAGGATACACAACTGAAGCACCAAAAGGTATCGATGACAAAGTAATATCCGAGTTAAAAAACAACCCCGAACAACTCGCTAATCTATATAAACAATTATCAGCCTTAGAAGAATTAGATAGAGATGCAGCAGATTATAAATTCGGTGGATTTGTGAGGGCGTTTGATGACATGAAAGCGGCAGCAGAAAAAGCGTCTGAAGCAATGAAACAAACGGGAGTTGTTAAAGATGAATTAGATAAGGAAACAGATCAACTTGAAAAACGTGCATTTAAAGGTTTAATGTCTGGTGCTTCGGACTTCTCGAAAACATTAAGTAAAGCATCTGGCTATATGAGAGAAATAGCCTATATTACCAATGATATACAATTAGAAAAATCCGCAGATATAATGGATGGTGTCGTAACTACATTAGAAGCCGTTGTCAGTGGTGCAAGTTCAGGCGGAGTGTGGGGGGCTATCATAGCTGGATTTTTATCTGTCATTAGTGGTTCTGTAGCTGGAATATTAAATCGTGAAGTTGAAGTTGAAAAGAATATAGCAGCCTTTAAAAGAGAACAAATAGAATCAGAAAAGCAAATAAATATGCTGATAATTGAAAGATTAAAGATGCAAGCCGAAGCAGATACTGCTTTTTTAAATGAAATATCAAAAAGAATAGAAGGTTATCAAAAGGTAGCAGCAGCAGCGCAAGACGGATTGGATGCTTTATATGCAAAAACAGAATACGTTTGGGAAGGGAATACTTATAGCGGAATGGAAGCCATAAGAGGATTAAAACCTGTAAGTTTAACTAAGCCGCGAGACAGAAAAGGTCTGCGAGAATATGATATATGGACCGTCAGTGCAAATTCGCCTGATTGGAAAAAAACTGCTTTTGATACCGCAAAACTTGAAAAATTCATTGCCACTCTCGGAAAGGGGGATGAAGAACTAAAATTATATCTTTTATCGATTCTTAAACTACAAAAAGAGTATGATGACGCAGTACAAGCGGCGGCAGACGCTTTGACTTCTTCGTTTGATAATTTAGGAAGTTCGGCAATAGACGCAATCACTCAATCAATCAAAAATGGTACAAACGCCTGGGGAGCATTCAAGGAATCGGCAGCTGATGCACTTAAAAGTGTCGTCGCAAATATGCTTTATACCGTCTATATGTCTTCTAAAATGGAAGAGCTTAAAAAGAACCTTGAATCAATCGCAAAAGGGACTTATGCAACTGAAGAGGATAGGGCGAATGATATCGTTAATTATTTCGGAACGTGGTTAGAAGAAGCAGAACCTGGTTTTGATGCTTTCACGACAGCAATGCGTGGAGTATATACAGTAATAGATGAAAAATTTGGAAGTGCGGGCGGTGGAGGCATAACCACATTATCCGGAGCAATTAAAGGAGCATCGCAGGAAAGCATAGACCTTTTAGCAGGACAAACCAATGCGGTAAGATTGAATCAGGTTGAATCAATGAATATTCTTAGAAGCCAGTTATATCAACTATCAATGATTAATAGCGGAATAGGTATATCAAATGTAATTTTAAAAAGCATTGATAACAAATTAAATAGTGGTCAAATTCAAACTGATCCACTAAGAGCGAAAGGAGTAACAACATTATGACAATAGTATATAGTTTTAACGGCAAGGAATTTGTTGCAAGTTACGGTGTGAAGGTAAAGTCTGCCGAAGGATTGATTGATATTCCTGACAGGAAAGATATTAAAAAATATAACTTCCATGACTCAAACGGTTATAGTCCTGAACTAAGTACCGTTGTTTATGATGAGAGAAAAATCACCATTGAAGCATACATAAAGGCAGCT
>JAKPKU010000086.1 GCA_029553545.1 Candidatus Cloacimonadota bacterium | reverse complement strand
TTAGAGCTTTAACTCTTTGATTATTATAAATACTAAATCAAAATAGAGGTAGAAATGAACTTATCACAAAGAGCATTAGAAATTCAGGCTTCTCCTATTCGAAAGCTTATGCCTTATGCAAACAATGCAAAGAAAAATGGCATTCATGTGTATCAATTAAATATCGGACAACCTGATATCGAAACACCACAAGAGATGATTGATATGTATCATAACTTTGAAGAAAAAGTTTTGGCATATGGTCCATCTCAAGGGCTTGACGTTTATCGTAAAGCTTTGGTAAAATATTATAAAAAACATCATATCAGCCTTGAAGAAGACGAAATAATCGTCACAACCGCAGGCTCAGAGGCAATTATCTTTGCTATGCTGGTGACCTGTAATGTCGATGATGAAATAATCGTTCCAGAGCCTTTTTACACCAACTACAATGGTTTTGCAACTATGGCAGGCGTAAAGCTTGTTCCTCTTACTACATATGCAGAGACAGGCTTTGCATTACCAGAAAGAGAAAGTATTGAAGCAGTCATTACCGACAGAACCAGAGCAATAATGATCTGCAATCCTGGCAATCCAACGGGTACAGTATATTCATACAAACAGATGGAAATGCTTGCTGAGCTTGTTAAAAAACATAATATTTATTTGATTACAGATGAAGTATATAGAGAGTTTGTTTATGAAGGCGAGCCTGCAGTTAGCGCTCTAAGCCTTAAAGGTATAGAAGACCACGTGATTATGTGTGATAGTATCTCAAAGAGATATTCTGCATGTGGTGCACGTATAGGCTGTATCGTCAGTAGAAATAAGCAGATTATGAGCTCTCTCTTAAAGTTTGCTCAAGCGCGTCTTTGCCCTCCAACAATCGATCAACTTGCAGCTGCAGCATGCGTGGATTTACCAGGTGAATATACAGCAAATATCTTAGCTGAATATGATAAGAGAAGAAATATCGTCTATGAAGAACTACAAAAGATCGATGATATCGTGTGTGTAAAACCAGGTGGCGCTTTTTATATCATTGCTAAACTCCCAATTGAAAATGCAGAAGACTTTATCATCTGGATGCTGGAAAACTTTAATATTGATAATGAAACAGTTATGGCAGCGCCTGCTGAAGGATTTTATGCAACTCCAGGATTAGGTCGTAATGAATTGAGACTTGCTTATGTACTAAATGAAAATGATTTAAGAAAAGCAATGAATATCTTCAGAAAAGGTTTGATTGAATATAAAAAATCACATTAATCTATGACAATATTATAAAGACAGTGTCAGTTTTATATGACATTTTTTAAGGGCGAAGCTTAAACAGTTCCGCCCTTTTTTCATGTAAATTGTGACTACATTGAGACCTTTGATTTAGAAATTTACAAAAAAGTGAGAATATAATGCCCTAATTTAAGCTAAATCTATACCTTTTTGTCAGAAATCTATGTATTTTGGAGCTTTTTTACCTCCCTTTTGTTGGTCTATCCAAAATTTGGACAGACCTCTCCTATGCACTAAGCAAAACAAACAAATTTAAGGCTCCTTACAACATTATGAATGATACA
>JAKPKU010000062.1 GCA_029553545.1 Candidatus Cloacimonadota bacterium | reverse complement strand
ATTTGGCAACCGAAAATGTAATAAGTGGAAAATTCAACGGCCAATTTTCCATGTTTTATGCTTTAATATCACAATAAGTGGAAATTCTTTCCATCTATATGCTCTGATATGGCGGAACATTTTCCACTTATTACACTGTTGGGCGGACGCCTTCGGCGCGCGAAGACTTCAAAAATATTCTAAAAAATGTTATCCTCAGTTGTGGGTTATAAATAGGAGTTCTGTGTAATGCAAGTGCTTTTGAGGAAAGAAGATATACGAGACTCCCTTGGTATATCTTTGGCTACCGTAAACAATTGGATAAAAACATCTATTATTCCAGCACCGGACTATGGTGATAGGTATACGGAAAATACATATAATGAAATAGTACAAAAAATAAAAAAAGGATCTATCAAACTTAATGGTAGAGCAAACAGGTCTCAAATAGATACTAAGTATATAACATATTTAGGAATCAAAGATAAAAATAGAAAGCATCTACTTGAACAGATTATTGAAAGATTTGAAGGCTCAGGGCTATCTATTCATGAAGGCGTTATTGCACTTGCGATATCAATGCTTAAATACAATAACTTATTTATTGAAGGATCAATAGTCTATAAAAAGGTATTGACTTGGATAGAAGAAATAAGTAGTAACTTGACTAAGCTCTCGATATTTTCTGATTTTACTATCTTAAATATGGATGACGATTTTATCGGAGCATTCTATCAGTCAATTCAGAGTATTTCTGCTAAATCAGTAACTGGTTCATATTACACTCCATCCGAACTACTAACAACAATAAAGATTAAAAAAAATAAAAGTGTTATTGATCCTTGCTGTGGTAGTGGTGGTATACTACTAAAAGTACTTAATAAAAATCACAATCCAAGCTTTGTCTATGCAAGAGATATTGACTCTATTGCATTACAGATTTGCACAGCCAACCTTGTTTTGTTTTTCAACGATCCGAACATGGCTGCCAATATTAGTTACCATGATTACTTATTTGGTGAAGATAATGGCCTTTTTTCTGAATCGTATAAAGAGAAATATGATTACATTGTTACAAATCCGCCTTGGGGTAGTAAATTTTCAAAGAAGCAAAAAGACTTATTAGTATCTCTATACCCAGAAATTTCAACTACTGAAGCTTTTGGCGTTGCGCTATATAAAGCAAGTAAAATGATTTCAGAGGAAGGCGAACTTTACTTTTTCCTCCCTCATTCGTTTTTAAATGTATCAACTCACAAGAATATTAGAAAGCATATTCTTAATTCAATACCACAAATTGAGATTAAACTCCTTGGCAATGCGTTTAAAGGTGTCCTTTCAGAGGCAATCCTTTTAAGCCTGAAAAGACATGATAATTCAAAGCGTGTAATAGAAGTAGAAGATAAAAAAGGAAAAAGATATAGCCTGGATAAAACTAATATTATCTCGCCGGACTATATTATAACTGCAACAGCATCCAACATTGATGAAGAAATATTAGACAAGATATATAGCTCCGATTATTCTACGCTCTTAGGGATTGCAGACTTTGCTCTCGGAATAGTGACTGGAAACAACAAAGAGCATATTCTTGAAAGAAGTACTGATAAGTCAGAACCTATTTTCCGTGGCAAGGATATTGATCCGTATAAATATTTAGAACCAAATTGCTTCATTGAGTTCAAGCCAGAAACATATCAACAAGTCGCTCCGCTAAAATATTTCAGAACAAAAAAAATCGTCTACCGTTTTATAAGTGACAGAATTATCTGCGCTATAGATGATAATAAAAGTCTGATTTTGAATAGTGCTAATTTATTTATACCACATAGTTATCCAATGGAAACCATCGTTTGTCTATTTAATAGCGATATTTATTCCTTTATCTATAGAAAAAGATTCCATTCAACAAAAGTATTAAAATCACATTTACAAAGCATGCCTCTTCCAGTTTTTTCAGAGGAAGATCATTCAAAATACAAGCTATTTTATACAAATATATGTAGTGGAAATATGAAGCAAGAAGATATTGATTTAGAAATATGCAAATACTTCGGATTAACAACTGAAGACTATCGCTATATAAAGGAAAGCATCAATGGAACAACTTAATGAAGAACTGGACAAGCTAATTGATAGACTTGAACACTCTAAAGACTTTAGAAATGATTTAGAGAGTGTAAATTCAGTCTATCCGTTTAGTAGGTATGAATATATAATTTCTACATTACTGGCAAAAGATATTCTTTCTTATGAAGACTATCTTGACTTAAGAGATAGTTATATAAATAGAAACTTATTTTTGTATGTTTTTGAAATATCAGCGCCTCGTGGATTTGGCGATACTTGGGCGTTTAGTCATCTGCTTTCAGTAGAACCAGAATTAAAACGCCCTAGCAAGAAAACGGATTCTACCTATAAGGGCGAATACGATTTATATTTACCATGTTCAACGGGAAATATAAAGATTGAGGTTAAGGCTTCAAGGGCAGTAGATAGAGATAAAGCAGATGAGCCTTTATATGTTAAGGCATTATCTTCTTCTGCAAAGAACAGATTCTTAATGAACTTTCAACAATTAAAACCATCGTGCTGCGATGTTTTTCTTTGGGTTGCAGTATATCGAGATTGTGTAAAATATTGGGTGCTAAAAAACGATGTAATCAGAAATCATCCTGATTTTACACCTCAACATAGAAATGAATCAACAGCCGATAGAGAAGCCGATTATGATCGTTCAAAAATATTTGAAGGTCAGATCATGATCACTAATGAAAACTTATCTACTATTCAAAATTATTTAGTTGAAGGACGTGGTTTGCGCCAAGCAATTATTGAGGAGTATGAAAGATAAGAGAAATCGCCCAACAACTGCTTCAACCTGACAACGCTAAAGCGTTGCAGGTTAAGCAAATGTTGGGGTCTAGGAATTATGAAAAATAGAAACGTTATTTTATTGGGTTTAGCCCTCTTGATAGTGGGCATAGTTGCGGGCTATTTTCTTAGTGTTGTCCTAAAAGCACGAACGACTTACGCTTGGCGCGCGCTATCATTGG
>JAKPKU010000024.1 GCA_029553545.1 Candidatus Cloacimonadota bacterium | reverse complement strand
AGAGTTTCGTTAATATTTGCTACTGCAAACACACCTTCTACAATATTTCCCTGCGGTATTGTTGATTCGGGATTTGAATCAGAATAACTATCAGCAGTTTTAACTTCTTTTGCAGGTTTTTCTTGATATGTTTCAGGTGTTGTTTTTGATTGTTGTTTTACGTGTTTCATTGCGTTTATCATGTCGTTCCATCCGTTTTTTTCTGAAATTTTAATCTTTTCAGGCATACGTCCGGTTCTATCCTTGCTATCAAAGTTGCCTCCCTGTGCAGGAGTATAAATATATCTTACATCTTGCTCTTTGTCTTTAACAACAGCCATATAAGAAATAATATCAACCATTGTTGGTATCTCATCTTTTAGTTTTGTCTGAACTTGAATTCTGTGATACAAAGTGTTTTCATCTTGTATTTCTGATACATGAGAAACAATAATAACGTTTTTTCTACTATCACGAAGAAACTTAATAAGACTTTTCATCATCTTTTTAGCCTCTCCCCATCCTGCCATCGTTAAAGAACCGTCGTACTGCTTAAACTTTTTATTGTTCAACTCTTGTGATTCTATAATCTTATCAAACGCTTCTCCAAGCGGGTCTATGATTATTGTATCATAATTTTTAATTATAGACGGTAACTGTTTTCTGTCTGCCTCGCTGAACCATGCAGATTGCCGTATGACATCAATATCAAAGCCTCTTTGACCTAGATATTTTGAACCATTTTCAAAGTCTATTAAAAGAGGTCTTGGAGCCGTTGCAACAAAAGATGTTTTACCAACACCTCCTTTCCCATAAATAACCATAACAATGTTGTCATCGTTTACCATTTCTTGTGTTTTTTCAATAATCATTTGATTCTCCTTTAATCATATTTTTATAGAAATTACAGAACTCTTTACAATTACAGTAATCTACACATTTCTTGCTTTCTCCTAAACGCTCTTGAATATAATATTTTCCGTCAAGTCCGTTTTCTTTTATATATTTTTCTGCTTCATCATTGCTGTCACAAACCTTTACAGCAGACTTTCTGCCATCTTTCATAACAGCATACTTGTTATCACTAGCCCATCGCTCCTCTGCTGTACATGGCGGTATCTCATCATCGGGAGTGTTTATGTACTGTTTAAGTATAGCAACTTTGTTTCTTATAAAGTCATCAATTTCTTTTAAATCAGAATCACTAGGGGTATACTCGTAAACGTGAACAGGCGATTGAGGGTAGTTAGCATCATAACGTGATTTAGATTTACTATAATCTTTAAGCAATGAATAAAATCTGAACTTGTTTGCTGGTAAATCCTGCTGTTTTAATAACCATAAGTAAATCAATCCTTGTTTTTTATAGTCATCGAATGATTGATAAATAACCTTCCAGATTGAGGAAGTTTTATAATCTTCGACAATTCCATTAATCATGTCATACAGGTCAATCTTTCCTGTAACCTTTATACCGTCAACCATCGTTTCAAACGATTCTTCTTTGAATCCGTCTCCTTCCTGTTTCTCAAGCAAAGAGTGACAAGCAGACCCAAATAAAGCCCAGATTGAATCAGAAGCATCAATTTCTATTTCGTCCCAATGCCTATCATTGAGTAATATTTCCTTTGCTCCTCTGATTAAGGTTGTTGCACTATATTCACCTTCTTTATTGTGTTTTTCGGTTGTAATTGCATTTACAAGCTCTTTAGGCAGGTTCATCTTGTTTGTAATAATCATAATAAAACTCCTTTTGTTTAACTCTCTATAACGATAATATAACATATATACATACGTGTCAAGTACTTTAGATAAAAAAAGGCAGAAACTTTGTAAAATCTCTGCCTTAATCCCCTCGTGCCTGATGTTAGTCTGGTATTTCTGTATCAAGAGAAATAACAACTCGTTCTTGGTTTGTAACTGTTGCAAGTGCGATTTGTCCTACGCACCAAGTATTTGATGCCTGTGCAAATGCGATTTCTGTTTCAGCAGGGAACCGCTTCAGTGCTTTAATTAAATCACCTACAGTATCAATAGTTGTGTTTACTGCCATATTATGCTCCTATTTTATCAAGATATTCATTCATACGAACAAGATAGCACCGAAGCAATGACACTTCGTATTTAACGCCGACTTTTTTTCGTAATTCTTCTATAGCCTTTTTAAGAATCGGGTCAACCTTAACGGTAAATGGTATGTCTCCAGCTTTTCCATCATCTGTCCAGTACACGCCCATTCTCCATACGTTCTCAAGGCACGTATAGAAATCGGCACTCCATGTAATCATGGCATTAAAAGATATTTTATACTGCTTCATTAAAAACAGCATAATCAGTTTGTAACACTCAGACTTGTTATCGAATGTTTTTGTTTTGACGTTGTATATTTTGAACATCTTACAGGCTCTTACAAGCGTATCCTGTTCTTTTTTCGTCAACTTAAAAAATGTTATTGGTGATGGCATTTTATTTCTCCTTTTAATCATATATATTAAAATGGTATATCAAAATCGTTAAATGGATTATCTTCAACAAAAGCTTCTTGCGACTTGTT
>JAKPKU010000263.1 GCA_029553545.1 Candidatus Cloacimonadota bacterium | reverse complement strand
TCTATCAATATCATTTATAATAACTTTTTCGACATAATTATTGAACAATAAATGAAGAGCCACACTAGCGCCTCCTGCGAAAGGCTCAATGTAAGTGCCCCCAAGTATACCATTTTGGACGATGGCATCTTTGATGAAGTTAGCTAATTTACGCTTTCCCCCGGGATAGCGTAAAGGGGAATAAAATTGCATCAGATTTCCTCAATATACATAATTCGTTTCACCTAAAATGGATTTAAGCTTATAAAATATTATAACATAGAGATATTACGTATGAAAGATGATGAGTATATGTGAGTTGCCAATAATTTCCGAGGTGAACACAAAAAAGGCACCTTCCACAAGATGCCATTTTTTTCATTATGCTTTCTCCTAGAAGAAAGCATTGTATCAAAAACCCCTTTTTGATTATTATTGTTAATTTACAATAATAATTCAACTTTGTCAATATCTAATTTGTATAATCTCACAACTATTTTTTCACTTTACCATAACAAAGCGCCTAATCAACAAAGGCTAATGCTATTGCTAGAAGAACTCCTAAAAGAAAGGCAGCATGGGAATGATGCTTTTCATGTTCTCTTGCTTCAGGTAACAAGTGAGAAGCTGAAATATATATAAGCACCCCTGCCACAAACCCTAATGCAAGGCCCAAATAGCTTTGAGCAAGCTTATGAATCAAAGGATACACAATGAAAGCGCCTAAGGGCGTAGTAAGACCTGCCACAAGAAAACCATAGAGTGCAGCCTTTTTAGCAGAAAGTCCTGACTTTAAAAGTACAGAGAATACAATAACACCTTCTGCAAACTCATGGGCTACAAGACCAATTCCTGCTAACACACCTGTCATTGTAGATGCGCTAAAGGTAACAGTATAAATAATGCCATCAATAAAAGAGTGGATCCCAATTCCTTCAATAGCCGTAATACCAAAAGCCAATTCTTTCTCATTAGTTTTAAGTTTAATTATCTTATTACTAAAGAACATAAAAAGAAACCCAACAAGCGCAAAAGCTCCTGCATAAGAATTCTTTTCAAAGGCATGAGGAAGTGTATGAATCAAAGGTGCAGCTATAAGAACACCTGCAGCAAAACATATAAAGTATGTCTTATTCTTTTCAGCAAAATCCCTATTCTTGTAAATAGAATAAATACCAATACCATTGACAACCATAGCACCTAATGCAAAAAGACTGATCCAAAAAAGTGTGCTCATCTATTATCTGTATCCTTTCCTAACCTAACCACTTATTCGTTGCCGTGTCCCTTCTTAAAGAGATTCTTAATCAAATCTATTTCCTCTACCTTAAATACCCTCAAAAGCACCCAATAAGCCCCTACCGCCAATAGTACAGCAACACCTAAATAAACCATCCTGGGCATCCACAAACTCTTTACAAGAAGCTCATAAACACCTTTAGAAAAACCAACGGACACTACAGCTGAAATCCCT
>JAKPKU010000248.1 GCA_029553545.1 Candidatus Cloacimonadota bacterium | reverse complement strand
CTCTTAAAATTATTTGAGCTAGTTCATTTCGATTTGCAAGGCTGATATCTTCAGGTATATTTTGTCCAAAGCTTATATAAGAAAAAGGCTTATCCATTTCGACAGAGATATTTAAAATATCGCCAAAATAAGAGCTTTCATCCAGCTTTGTTAAAATCACGCCATTGTATGGTATCATGGCAAAGCTTTTCAATGTTTCTTTTATTTCTAAGTATCTGGTTGTCATATTGAGAATTAAATGTATTTCATCGGCACGTGAGACTCTGATTGTTTCTTTTAGTGCGATTAATTGTTTTATATTTTTGATATTAATGCCAGCGGAATCGACCAAAATGACATCATAGTTTTTCAGTTTATTAATTTTATCAATTAGATCATTATTGCTGTAAGCAGCTTCAAAGTGAATCTTAGCAATGTCTGAAAATGCCTTTAATTGTTCCATCGCTGCGATTCTAAAGCTATCAACTGAGACCAATGCGACCCTTTTTCTATAGGTGAATTTATATAATGCTGCGAGTTTGGCGACGCTTGTAGTTTTGCCAACACCTGTCGAGCCCATGACCAATACCACTGTCGGTGCGTCCTGATTAAACTTTACAGGTCCTGTGATTTGTATCATGTTTTTCATTTTTGTGATGATTTTTTGTTCGACAAGTTCATCTTCCATTAAATCTTCGCCTTTCAAGCTGGTAAAGACTTCTTCGATTATAGAGTTTGCTATAGATGCATTGACGCCGCAAGTGATCAACTGCTTGCTATATTTTTGCAAATTCTTTGGTAAATGCGGAAGGTTTTCATATTTAATGTGGTTTAAAATCAGCTCAATTCTGTCATTGATATAGCCGATATCTTTTTGAAGAGTGTTAAATTGAATACTTGAGATAGAGCTTGGTTCAGGCTTTTCAGCGACTGCTTTTTTGACGGTCTCGCCAAAGCTTTCAGATGGAATTTCATCTTTTTTATCGATAGCTGCGGTTACTTCAATAGCATTTTTCCATTCGGGGTGTTCTTTTAGCTGAACACTTTTATTACTAAGAATAATTGCATCATCGCCGAACTCTTTTTTGATCATCTTCAACGCTTCTTGCATTGAAGGAGCTAAGAATTTTTTAATTTTCATGTATAATATATCCTTTTAATACAACTATATTAACTCCTTAAAGTCTACTTTATAAAATTTACTCAATAATGTCAAACAAAAAATGTATTAACTTGTAAACAATCTCTAAAACCCTATAAATCAACATGTTTTTCACTCTATAAAGGTTTTATAATATTTACAATTTGTTTTTTGATCTTGCAATGAGTGTACGGCTTTAGGATATTTTGTGTAAAACCTTAAGATACTATTACATAATGAAGGTGTTGATTATTGCATAATTCAGGTTATTAGACTTGAAGAATGTTGAAAGATGAGATCTGAGAGATGAAAGGTAATTGATTTTGAGTCAACTAATGATAATTGTTCGAACAAAAAAAATCATCTCTAAACCCGCTCGTAGTAGGCATCTGCTGATTTGGATAAAAATAATTTTCGAAAAACACTATTTTGTAAGCCCTATTGATATAGAGGGTGTTATTTTTATTTATGAATCTGCTTTATTCTTTTATAAGGTATTTTGGTTACTATGCAACAGCCTCATATATAGCGATAAATGGCAAGATACTAATGGCTAAATGAAGTGTTTTTTTGACAAATTGAAAAAAGATAAAAATTCCTTTGACAATAAAGTGCTATTTGTTTAATTAGTTTAATTTAATCATAGTTTATTTATAAATTGTGATTTAACAAGAATTATATAAGGGTTCCTATGTTACATAATGTATTAATATATGAATATTTGATTGTTTTTGTTGTGAGCTTTTTGTTCGTCTATTGCCTCACTCCATTTATTATGAAATTAGCGCTTCGCCTCAATTTTGTTGATAATCCAAGTGCACGCAAAATGCATAAGAAGGTCGTGCCGCTTTTGGGTGGCTTGAGTGTATTTTTTGGCTTTATGTTGATCGTCTTATACGAGACATTGATTCAGCCTAATCAGGGTTTTAGCTATAGTTTAATAGGTTATTTAAGTGCTGGTTTTTTGGTCATGATGGTGGGCTTGATTGATGATAAAAAGCCGATAATGCCCAGTATAAAGTTCTTTTGGCAAATCATAGTATGTTTGATTTTTATTCATACCAATAAGCTCTATGTTTTGTTGGGTCCATGGTGGATAACAGTGCCAGTACTTTTATTTTGGATGATCGGTTTGATGAATGCTTTTAATTTTTTAGATAATATGGATGGCATTTTGGCTGGGATGTCTGGTATTTTGGCATTAGGTTTTTATGCTGTTAGTATCATGATCAAAACGCCAACAACTCACGCTATCAGTAGCTATGTCGCATTATTATCGCTTGGTTTTGCAGGCTCTGTATTTGGTTTTTTACCTTATAATTTCAATCCAGCAAAGCTCTTTTTAGGTGATGCGGGGAGCATGTTTATTGGGTATTTTTTATCGACAATGGGTATCTTGACAGGCAAGATGGCAGTAAATAGTACACAGAATAATTTATATTATCTCTTGCCTATATTGATGCTGAGCTATGCAGTTTTTGACATTTCATTGGTTAGCTATACCAGAAAGCGTGATGGACGATTGGTCTCTCAAGGAGGAAAGGATCACTCAACACACCGTATTGGTACTGCTATAGGGTCGATAAAGATAACTGCATTAATAGTTTATCTGATCAATATAATAATAGTCTTGACGGCAATAATTGTCTTAAAGTTGAATTCAATGTGGATGCTTTTTGTTTCTACTTTTATTTATATAAGTGCCTTTTTATTCTTTGGTAAAAAACTCGATAATATCCCTATTGTGATTCCTAAGAATCAATTAAAACAGCCAAAGGAAGCTCATTTATGAAGTTTATTGTCTTAGGTTCTTCTTCAGGGCTTGCCGATAAAGGGAAAAATCTATCTTCATTTTATGTCCATTCCAATAATAAACATATTTTAATAGATACAGGCGAAGGAATTGCTCACCAGGTACAGACTGAACAGTTGGATCATGATGTGCTTGATGCAGTATTTATTTCTCATTTTCACCCTGATCATGTAACAGGCTTTTTTATGCTGATCCAAGTACTCTTTATTCAAGGTAGAAAAAAGACATTACAGGTCTTTTTGCCCGAGAAAGTAGATGAATTTGCTCAAATGTTGGATTTCTTTTACACTTTTAGAAAAAAGATAGGGTTTGACATAGACTTTCATCACTTAAATGAAACAGAAAAGTATTACCCCTTTATCAAAGTGCAAAAGAACGATCACCTGCGTAGTTATCGTAAATTTTTACAAGAAAATAACTGTAATAATGATATGGTCGCCTATTCTTTTCGAATAACGAATGGGGATAAATCAATCGTTTATACCTCGGATATTAATACAGTCAGCTCTATAATTGACTTGATAACTAATTGCGATTATTGCATTGCAGACGCATTTCACCCAACAATTAAAGAGCTGAAATTGCTGGCAGAATGCACCAAAGAAAAGATAATTCTTACTCATGGTTCAACGCCAGAAACCGATATTTTAGTGAAGGAGAATGATAAGTATATATATGCAGAAGAAAATAAAGTTTTTAATATTTAGCTTTTTATTGATTGCTACAGCTTGTACCAATAAGTATCAGTCTGCAAAAGTTTTTTATGAGGCAGAGAACTATACAGTTGCCATCGAAGAATATGACAAGCTAATCAATAAATCTGCCAATGGATATGAAGTAACTTTGTCTGAAATTGACCGTTCAGAATCGTATTTTCAGCTTGGTATGAGAGCGTATGAACGAAATAATTATAATTTGGCAATTAGACTTTTTTATCTGGCAAACTCAGATAAGGCAGATGAAAAAATAATAGATAGCTACCTTGTATTGATTGAAGACTTGAAAGCTAAAGATGAAAGAAATAGAGTGATAGCAACATATAATTATCTCATTGATAATTTTTATCGATCCAAGCGTACACCATTACTGATCTTTGAGCGGATTTGCTTGATTTCTGAATGGTTTCAAAATGAAGAGAAAGTCTGGAAAGATTATTGCCTGCTCTATGAAAAGTATCCCGAATCAGAATATCTCCCTCAAGCACAAGTGATTGTGGATGGTTTTTTGCCAAAATGGATTGAAGCACTCGTTGCCATGAAAAATAATCCAACAGCTGATCTGGACGAGATTATAAGTACAATGGTATATTTGAAAACGATACCTAATAGCTATCATGAAAATATATCCAAAGAGATAGCTTTAATCTATATTCAAATGGCTGAAGAATTGATCAAAAAGCAAGAGTATGTCACAGCAGAAAAACAGTTTAGGAAAGCACTTGAATATGATAAAGATCAGGCAGCTTATGTGCAAAAGCGACTCAATTATATCTGCGATATGTTTGTCAATGAGGGTAATGAGCTGGTCAAGCAAAAGCTAATTGATGAGGCAATTGTTTCATTTAATCGTTCTTTTCAAATCATCCCTGAATATCAAAAGGCAATCGATGGCATAGCACGTGCAGAATGGCGTCGCCTAATGATTTCTCGCTCGCTTGAATTGAAAAATGAAGGGATACAACTTGAGCGAAAGAAAAAATATACAGAGGCTTTAGCTATTTATCAACAGGCTTATAATCTGGATAATACAGCAGAATTGAGCAAGCTAATCTTTGAGGTTAGTAATACAATCGAAATAGATAAAGACCCTCGTGGCTTTGCATTGAAGGTCTTGAATGAATATAATAATGGTGCAATTGTTAAAAAGGTTAATTCATTACGTGCTGAATTG
>JAKPKU010000227.1 GCA_029553545.1 Candidatus Cloacimonadota bacterium | reverse complement strand
GAAGGCCCAGCATTGAGCTTTTCTGACACTTCTAATGATTCAATCCTTGCTATTACGAAGGATTATGCTACAATTGGAGTAGATATAGAAGTTGAAAAACCAAGCTCATATTATCCTTTCATTGTTCAAAACTATTTTAGGAGCGAAGAGAGGCAATATTGTATAATTAATGAGAATAGCTCCATTAATATTAGCAGATTCTTTGAGATATGGGTAAAAAAGGAGGCTATAATAAAAAGTATGGGAGGATCTATTTATAATGATATGCTTGCTTGTAATGTTTTCTGTTCCAATTATTTTGGGAAGTTATTATATAAGAAGTTAGATCTTTCTAAAATCTATCACATAGCAATTTGTTTTTCTTAATTGTATTTATTAGCCCGAAAGGAGGAACTCAGTATGGATCTGGATGATTTTGTAAAAACTTTCGCGGAACAATTCAATGAGACCGATCCAAGCCTAATTACACCAGAGACAAAGTTTAAGGAATTAGAAGAGTGGAGCTCTCTAATTTCGTTATCTTTGATTGCCATGGCTGATGAGAAATATAATGTAAAACTAAAAGGTGAAGATATAAAAAAGGCTATATATGTCAAAGATTTATATGATGTGGTAAATGCAAGAATGTCCTCATAGAATGAAGTATCATGAAATATATAATGATGGAGAGCTTAATTGCAATATAACCCTTTCACCTTGTTAGATAAGACCATATTGATTACCGGTGCATCCTCGGGTATCGGTAAGGCTGCCGCGATTGAATGTTCTAAGATGGGAGCAAAAGTAATTATCACTGCAAGGAACGTTGAAAGGCTTGGTCAAACAATTAAGCAAATGGCAGGATCCGATCATGAATATATCCAGGCTGATCTTTCTAGATATGAGGATATTAATAAATTAGTAGATAATGTCCCGGAAATTGATGGGTTAGTCAATAACGCGGGGATATCAAAGCCTATATTGGCTCAATTCATCTCTGAAGAAGTAGTAAATGCTATTTTTTCAGTTAATACCTTTGCGCCAATTTATCTCACACAGCGGTTGTTAAAGCAAAAAAGAATAAAGAATAAGGGCTCAATTGTGTTTACTTCATCTATATCTGGACTTGCATGTTCTGAGGTTGGAGAAAGCCTGTATTCAGCGAGTAAGGCAGCGATAAATGGATTTGTAAAGGGCGCCGCGATAGAACTAGCTACAAAAGGCATCCGACTAAATACGGTTAATCCTGGTCTTATCGATACGAATATTTTTGATGAAGGGATAATCACAAAAGAGCAGTTAGAAGAAAAGAAGAAAAGATATCCATTACGAAGATTTGGTAAGCCAGAAGAAGTTGCCTATGCAATTATTTATTTCCTTTCCGATGCTTCTTTATGGACTACAGGCGCAAATTTGATAATAGATGGAGGATATACATTAATCTAAAATGAAAGCCTATATTAAAGCAATTTCATATTGTCTTCCAAGCAAAGTAATCACAAATGAAGATCTGGAGAAAGAGTTTCCCGATTGGTCGAGCGAAAAAATTGGCAAAAAGATAGGAATATTCGAGCGGCATATTGTAGCTGAAAATGAATTATCTTCGGATTTAGGAATTGCTGCAGCAGAAAGACTTTTTGACGAATATAGAATTAACCCAAAAGATATTGATTTTTTGCTCTTTTGCACTCAAAGTCCAGACTATTTTTTGCCGACTACCTCATGTCTTATGCAAACAAAATTGGGATTATCGACCTCCTGTGGCGCTTTAGATTATAACCTAGGATGTTCTGGATTTATATATGGCTTAGCACTAGCAAAGTCGTTAGTAATCTCCGAAATTGCTAATAATGTATTGTTAATAACAGCAGAAACATACTCAAAATTCATTCATAAAAATGATAAGGGTAATAAAGCCATATTTGGTGATGCTGCTGCGGCAACGCTCATTTCTTCTTCTGGGAAGGCTGAAATAGGGAATTTTTCTTTAGGAACAGAC
>JAKPKU010000195.1 GCA_029553545.1 Candidatus Cloacimonadota bacterium | reverse complement strand
GTTTGTCGTTATTATACCATCTATTGCAACACTTTTCACTGCCCTTATGCAAGTATTAACTAGCAGCAAAGATAGTGTGTCTATGGACTCAATCCACAAATCTGGCCTGAATGAGTGCATCACTCAAAGTGCACTTTTTTACAGCCTTTTTTATAATTTATTTTACTTTTGGGAGCTTGGGAAACAGGCTCCTTATTTTTTGAAGGAGGTGATTACATGTTCATATGGGATTTTGCAGCAGATCTTATCCTTGGACAGATCATGGGTTGGATATATGGACAGATCGTAGGGTTTCTGGGCGAGTTTTTCTCCATGATGGGTAATATGGGAGCCGAGCTGTTTGAGATGAGCTGGGTACAGGCTATCGTACTGTTTTTTTCCTATCTGGCTTGGTCGCTTTTTGTGACAGGACTTGTAGTGGCGGCATTTGAATTTGCCATTGAGGTAAATAAGTGCCAGGCTCTGAAGATATAAAGTTATTGTATTGTAGGAAAGCAGCTCTTATGATAATATTAAAGTAATGGATATTATTGTAAGGAGCTGTATTTTTATGGGAAGACCATGGAGAGAAGAATACAAAGGCGGAATATATCATGTAATAGCAAGAGGGAATAACAAAGAGTATATATTCAAAGAAAGTGTAGATAAGGGATACTTTATAAAGCTGCTAAAGGAATATAGAATGGCAATGGGATATAAGATATATGGCTATGTGCTTATGGATAATCATTATCATATTATTATTCAGACAATGGATAAAAAACTACAAGAAATAATGCATCAAATAAATAACAAGTATAGCAAATACTTTAACTATAAATATAAAAGAGTAGGGCATATTTTTCAAGGAAGGTATAAGGCGGTGCTGGTGCAGGATGAAAGATACATGATGTATTTACTAAGGTATGTGCATCAAAACCCTGTGCAGGCAGGAATGTGTAAGACAGTAGAAGAATATAAGTGGAGCAGTGATATTTACTATAGAAAAGGAATAAGAAGCTTTGTTGAAACAGATACAATAATGGAAATGCTGAGTTCAAATGAAGCAGAATCAAGAAAAAAGTACAAAGAGTTGATGAACGAAGAGGAAACGGCAGATTATGATAAAATGAATATAATAGGTGACGAAGCATATCAAGTGCTATGCATAAGTAGAAAAAAAGAAAGACAAAGGGAAAGGCTTGATGAAATACTGGCGAATACTGTAATATCAAATGAGGATTATTATTTGATTAAACAAGGATCAAGAAAACGAATACTTACAGAGTACAAGTTTAAATTTATAAAAGAGGCAATAAAGCAACACTATACATATCAGGAGATAGGACAAAGCATAAGAATATCAGGTA
>JAKPKU010000262.1 GCA_029553545.1 Candidatus Cloacimonadota bacterium | reverse complement strand
AATTCACCGTCTTGGTTGTGGTCAAAAATAACAGGGCTAACACGTATAATGCCGTCTGCAGTAAAGGAAGAGAGAATATTACCTGATGAAGATATTCTAAAAAGCTTATTTGCTGCAGTAACAACTATTTCTTTAGTGTTTTCTTTTTCAATGATTGAGACAGGTGCAAAGCAAGTCAGGTTTAGTGCTACGGGGAAGCCTTGAAGACTGTTTGCATCTTTATCGTATGCATAAATATTACCTTGGCTATCATTGAAGATAACTTCTTTATTTCCATTATTATCGATATCTTCGATTATTGCGGGGTGCATTGTGGCTGTTTCATGCTCAATGGGCCAATTTGCACGCATACAGGTAATAGGTGCAATGAGTTTTATATCATCAGAATACGGATATTCATTATTGGTGTTTGCTTGAGCGTGGACAATCAGCTCAGTGTTTTCAATCACAGGATGTTCGTCATTAATAGAAAAAGAAAAAAAGCCACTTGTGGTGACTGTTTCTCCAGGATCAATTGAATCAATTACTATTAGCGAATCGATTATTTCAATGTATGGGTTATTTGATCTGAGAGTTAAAGTAATATTTGTTGCAGGTAGCCAGTTTTCACGGTTTTTTAAAGTAAGCTGGACCTGAGCAGTTTCTCCAGGATTCAAAATATTGTCATTATTGCCAATAGTTTCATTGACAAGATAATTGTCAATTTCTAAGTAAGGCAGCTTATCGTACATAAGAGAATTGAATGCATTCACTCTACCTGCGCCAAGCTTGCCAATATAATTTGGATTAAGATCGTCAATATTATCACATCCTGCTTCGAGGCGTGCTTTTAACTGCATAGGTGTGAGCTCTGGATGCATTGATTTGATGAGTGCTGCAACACCAGCAGCGACAGGGGATGCCATTGAGGTGCCTTGATAGGCTGAATATGAATTGTAACCTTCCATTGTATATACAGTTGAAAGAATTGAGACTCCAGGAGCTGAGACATCTATAGGTGTTCCATAATTTGAAAAGCTTGCTTTTTTATCATCTTGGTCGGTAGCAGCCACACTAATTGCGTCAGTAGCGTCAGAAGGATAGTAGTGTGCGTAAGTATTATTTGTATTATCATTTGAGGCGGCGCACACCATGATTGAGCCATGGTCAACAGCATATGAAGCAGCAGCTTCTGCAACCTCTGGACCACCACGCCCACCCCAGCTGCAATTTATAATATGTGCTCCTGTGTCTACAGCGTAGTAAATACCATTGTATCCATTATAAATATACGAGGAACCATAATTACTTGGCTGATGTTTAGTAGCCATAATTCTCACATTATAAGCAGGACCAGCTACTCCTATATTATTATCAGCTGCAGCTGCAGCACAGCCAGCGACATGGGTGCCATGGTCATTTCCGTTATATGCTTGATATGGGTTATTATCTTCATTGTCACCCGTTGCATAAAAATCCCAACCAAACACGTCATCTACATAGCCATTGCCATCATTATCAATACCGTCTCCACCGATTATTTCGCCAGTTTCCCAGTTAATTGTTACACCTTCAAGCTCGGCGGTATTTATCCACATATTGGGGCGTAAGTCAGGGTGATTCCATTTTACACCACTATCAACGATAGCAACGATTGTAGATTCATTTCCAGATTCATAGTCCCAAGCACGGAAGGCATCGATCTTTCCAAGTGCCCATTGAGAAATAATAAGAGGGTCATTTGGCATATATGATAGTTTGTATTTGGGGCTATACTCGACGAAAACAAGCTCTGGCATATCAAAAATCTCTTTATAGAGGGATTCAATTTGTGATTTGTCTTTCAGGCTGATCTCAAAAATATTCATGGGGTAAACACCATTTCTATTCCATTCTCTGTCTTTAACTTGATACAGTCTTTTTATGGAATGAACTTGATATTTTTGAAAAATTTGGTTTAATTGAGGTGAATCAGTTTGAACAATATCGTCTTTAATGGTATAGGTGAGATCTCCTGAAGAGTTGCCGACAAAATCTTTGGTAAAGCAGATATTGATAATATCTGGGAAGAAGTATTCATCATTGAACTTCTCAAAGTTTGCAGCAAAAACTAAAGTGATTGATAAAATATACATTAATAATAAGCTTATTTTTTTCATCAAGCCTCCTTTTGTGGTTTAATATTATTCAATTTGTAATAGTGTCAAGCAAAAAAACTACATATCCAGAAATAATATTTATAAGGGCGTATTAAACATATATTCTTAACTTTTTTAAGCTAATATGATATTTTGACATAAGTTTTCTGTGAACAAAAATTACTGCCTAAAAAGAGCCCTATTTTAATATTTATGATGGTAAAAAAAACTCATAAATATGAAATCAGACCCCTGTTTCTCTTCCTTTTTATCAAATTTCTTTCCATTGTTGTATAATACTATTTATCAGTAATATGCCTATGTGACTCCCTTTACATTCCCTTTGCTATCTTGGAGAATCAATGGTAATCTTAAAGGAATCAAAAGGGAGTGCAAAGGAGATTTATTATGAAATTTGAAGAGGTAGGATGAGAACTTTACCACATGAATCTAAAATGCTTTAATTGCACCTATAAAAATGATTGGATCATATCAAGCAAAATAGATGTATTCACTGAGGGAATCTTAGATAAAAGTGCGAAAATAAATTGCACAGTAGTCACGAATTCATGATTTTTTTGATAAATGCTAAAACTAAAATAAAAAAAGTATTGACAAAGTATCAAAATATATAATATCGTTTACTCAGTTGGTGTTTATGATAAGAATCTATTATTTGTAAAGGATTTGAAATATGATTAAATCAATTGGTCGCTTAGAATATAAAGAGATTAAGATGTTAAAAGAAAGGGTTGACGAGATATATGATTTTATCATCTATGACGGCGAAGATAGGGCTGTAAGAGAACTAAACAACCTTTTAAATACACAAAATTATTATGTCAGAGAAATTGTTGGTAAACATATGGCAACATATGATAATCAAGAAAAGATTTCATTGTTTGTATTACAAAACTTCACCTCAAGCAAGATTTATGGGGTAAGAGCTGCAGGCTTATTTTATTACTGGGAATTACATAAAAATGACCCTAATAGCCTAATTTCCCTTTTAAATGGATTTTGGGACAATACACCATGGGAAGTAGAAGCAATAATTCTTGATATGTGGGAGCGATATCCAGAGCAGACTAAACTTCAGATGCATTCTTGGCTTGATAGCGAAAACCCTAAACAAAGAGTCTTAGCTATGCATGGTATTGAAAACTTAGCATTTACCGACCTTGAGTATGTATATGAAACTATTGCAAAACACATTGATGATGACAATGAGGATGTCATAAAAAAGGTTTCAAATATTGTTTTCCAAGTTACTAAAAACTTGCCTGAGAATACCTTTCCATATATTAGAGATTGGCTTTTAAATGCCAAAGATGTTCGAGCTAATACAATAAAATCAATACTCGATAAATTGCTGGAATTTGCAATACAAAACAAAACAAATGAAGAGTATAATGTGTTTAGATTATTGCTGTTTCAAGTGATAAAAGATTGGCAATTGGACGATAATAAGCAATTAGTAGATATTGCAATGAAGCTTCAAGCTAAGCAAAAAAACCTTGAAAGAAACCAAGAAAAAGAAGATGACTAAATGGATTAAATCAAAGTTTATAAAGCATTATAAACAATTCTTTAAGTATTCGATATTTGGCTTTATTTGCTTTGTTGTTGATTATCTTTTAACTGTTTTTCTTGTATATCAGTTTGCATTACACTATCTATTAGCTTCAACTCTTGGTTATGCGCTTGGTATAGTGTTGAATTACTGTTTTAGTATAACTTGGGTTTTTGCAAAGCGTAATTTGAAAGATATTTGGCATGTAGAAATGACATTGTTTTTTACTATAGAAATTGTTGCTTTATTGATTATGAATCTATTTATCTATTTATCACATGATTATATTCATGTTGATTTCTTGTTAGCCAAGCTATTTGGTAATATCGCTGCATTTACGTGGAACTATATTATCAAGCATATTTTTCTATTTAGAGGCAACCCAAAAGAAAAGGCTGAATATCTGGAGCTTAAAAGGAACCTTTATGACAAAGACTAATACCATTATTACAGCTGGTGGTAGCGGTAGAAGATTCGATAAAAAGCAAAAAAAACAATACTTTGAAATTGCTGGGAAAGCTATACTGTATTGGACTACAAAAGTTTTCTATGAGCATAATCAAATAAATAAAGTAATCGTATGTACCCCAAGTGAAGACGTGGAATATGTTAGCAATTTATTGCAAGATTTTTCAACTAAAGTAGTGATTACTAAGGGAGGGCAAACACGACAAGAGTCTGTGTTTAATGGGCTAAAATCCTGTGATAAGGATACAGAAATTGTACTTATTCATGATGGAGTAAGACCATTTATCCTGACACATGAGATAGATTCTCTAATCAAGCAAACCCGTTCAGATAAGGCTGTTATACCTGTGACCAAGGTGAAATATACCATCAAGAAATTTCATGGTAGACTTATAGATTGTACGGTAAATAGGGATGAGCTCTTTGAGGTACACACTCCCCAAACTTTTGCTTTTGATATGATATATGATTTGCATGATAAGGCAAAAAAAGAAGGGCTTAATCTCACAGATGATGCGGGCTTATGTGAATATTACGGTATACCTGTATTCTATCAGTTATGCTCAAGTTATAATATAAAAATAACTAATCCAGAAGACTCGGCTATTGCAAATGCAATTATGAGAGAACTTTACAACAAGGGGGACGTTAGATGCGTATAGGATTTGCTTATGATGTTCACAAGCTAACTGAGAATAGAAAGTTGATACTTGGAGGAGTCGAGATACCCTTTGAAAGAGGTTTATTGGGTCATTCTGATGCAGATGTATTGCTCCATGCTATTACTGATGCACTGCTTGGAGCACTTGCTCTTGGTGATATTGGCAAGCATTTTCCAGATACAGACCAAGGCTATAAAGATATCGATAGCCGTATCCTTTTACGAAAAGCGTTTTCAATTATAAAAGACAGGGGTTATAAGCTGGTAAATTTAGACTCTGTAATATGTGCGCAAAAGCCTAAATTGCAGAATTATATACAAGAAATGAGACATAATATAGCAGCAGATTTGGATGCAGATATTGGTCAAATATCAGTTAAAGCCACCACAGAAGAACATCTTGGCATCAGCGGTTCTGAGGCTGGAATGACAGCATTTGCGACTGTTTTAATTGAAACAGTTTAATCAAAAGATTTGGAGATTTAATGGCGTATCAAAAAAAGAATGTCGAATTAAAAAAAGCAAGTAAAAGAAGAGCAATTTATCAAGCAGCTATTGAAAACTTTGCTAATAATGGTTTTCACAAAACTTCAATGTCAGATATTGCCAAGAGTGCAGGTGTTGCTGATGGCACACTTTATCTTTATTTTAAGAACAAAGATGACTTATTGATTACCGTATTTAATGAAATGGTTCAAGAAAAAATAGATACAATAAAAGCTGCAGTTGCAAGTGAAACCAACCCATTAGAAAGGCTGTATGCTGTATTTAAATATCATATTGACCTATTTACTCATAATTACTCATACGTAAAGTTTTTTGTTCAAGAAGTAAGGCAGAGCCCTGAATTCTATGGGAGATACCCTGACTTTCACCCAATTAATCAATATTTAGTACTGCTGAAAGGCTTGCTCGATGATTGTGTTGCACAAGGCTATATGAAAAAAATGAACACAGAATTAGCAGCAAAAATTCTCTATGGGTCAGTTGACTTTATACTCTCTGAATGGTCTTTGAACAAAGAGAAAACGTCTTTGGATAATGTCTATAAAAGCTTAATCGATATATTTCATGAAGGTATGAAAAAAGAATAGTAATAAAAGGAAAAAGAATGAATAAAGCATTATTAATGATTTTAGATGGTTATGGCATCAATAAACAAATAGAAGGGAATGCTATTGCTGCCGCTAAAACTCCCAATTTAGATTATTATCAGAGCCATTACCCACTGGCAAGTTTAAAAACATCTGGTGTTAATGTAGGCTTGCCTGATGGCGTGATGGGTAACTCTGAAACAGGACATTTAAATATAGGTGCGGGGAGGGTTGTCTATCAACTTAATACTCTCATTGACAATAAAATAGAGACTGGAGAATTCTTTCAAAACGAAGCTCTACTCAAAGCTATTAATCATGCAAAAAAGAATAATAGCAAATTGCATTTGATGGGCTTAGTTTCGAGCGGAGGTGTTCATAGTAGTCTCAATCACTTGTATGCATTAGTAAGATTATGTCGCCAAGAAGACTTTTCAAATCTATACATACACTGTTTTATGGATGGAAGAGATACTTTGCCAAATGCTGGTATTGGCTTTCTAAAAGACTTGATTGAGTACTTAGAAGAACAAAAACTTGGGCAGGTTGCAACAATTATGGGTAGATATTATGCCATGGATAGAGATAATCGCTGGGAAAGAGTCGAGCGTGCCTGGAATGCACTGGTATTAGGTCAAGGGGACTTTCAAGCAGAACCAATACAGGCAATGCAAAATAGCTATGATAAAGAAATAACTGACGAATTTATCGAACCTATTGTGATTGTTAAAAATGACAAGCCTGTGGCAACAATAGCAGAAAATGATAGTGTCATATTCTTTAACTTCCGCTCTGACAGGGCAAGGGAGATTACTTCCAGCTTTATTTATGATGACTTTGATAAGTTCGAAGCAAAATACCTTAAAAACTTGTGCTATGTGGCTATGGTTGAGTATGATGCTCGATTTAACCAGATAGTACCTGTTGCATTTCGCAATCAAACGCTCACTAATATTTTAGGTGAGGTGTTTGAAAAGAATAAGGTTCATCAGTTAAGATTAGCAGAGACAGAGAAATATGCACATGTAACCTTTTTCTTCAATGGTGGAGTTGAAAAAGCATATGAGAATGAGGATCGTATACTGGTTCCTTCACCCAAAATAGCATCTTATGATTTACAGCCTGAGATGAATGCTTTTAAGGTAAAAGATGAATGCCTAAAATCCTTGATAAGCGGGAAGTATCAAGCTATCATTATGAATTTTGCAAACTGTGACATGGTTGGGCATACAGGTGTATTTGACGCAACTGTTAAAGCCGTCGAGGCAGTAGATCAGTGTGTTGGAGAAATAATAGCCGAAGCTCTGAAACATAAGTATAGTATCATAATTACAGCAGACCACGGTAATGCAGAGCAACTGCTTGATGAAAATAATAATGTCATGACAGCACATAGCTTGAATGATGTGCCGATTTGCATTATTACCCCTAATAACTCAATAAAAAGTATTAATTCTGGCATCCTTGCAGACATTGCTCCTACTTTACTTCATTTGATGGACATTGAGCAGCCTCAAGAGATGACAGGCAAAAGTTTAATAAATATAGAATAGCCACAAGGAGGGCATAATGACTCGACGATTCTTCTTATTATTAGTAAGCTTGTTTTTATTGTTAACATCCTGTTCTGAACAGCCTTTGGGCTCCAAAAGAAACCCTATTAAGCTATATTTTGTACCATCTATGGAGGCTAATAAAATCATCACCAGTGCTGAAGCAATAAAAACATATTTACAAAAAGAAACAGGTTTATACTTTAGCGTTGCAGTACCAACAAGCTATGCTGCAGTTATCGAAGCAATGGGAACAGATGAAGCAGATATTGCATTTCTTGCCACTTTTGCTTATGTCCTTGCTCATGAAAAGTATAATGCTGAGGTTGCTTTAACTACTATTCGTAATGATTTAAGCTCGTATAGAGGTCAGTTCGTGGCAAATGTCAATAGTGGTATAAATAAGATCGAAGATATTGAAGGAAAAGTAATTGCATATACCGATGCAGCCTCTACTTCAGGCTATCTTTACCCATCTGCAATTCTTAAACAAAATAACATAACGCCTAAAGGGGAGATAATGGCTGGAGGGCATCCACAAGTCATTCTCGCTGTATATGAAGGTACGGCAGATGTCGGTTGTACATTTTGGTCAGAAGAACATGAAGGTAAGCCGAAAGATGCACGAAACTCAGTTGAAGAAACGTACCCAGATGTGTATGATAAAGTAAAAATTGTTGGATTTACAGATTGGATACCCAATGATACAGTGACCTTTAGAGATAAGTTTCCAAAAGAAATAAAAGAAAAGGTTGTTGATGCTTTACTCAAATATGCACAGGATCCAGAAGGTAAAAAAGAGCTGCAAGCTTTGTATAATGTAGATGGATTTATTAAATCAACAGATAACGATTATGATATTGTAAGATCGACTCTTGAAACTCTCGGAATGGACGCTAATGAACTCTTCAAATGAGGCATTATTAGAAATTATGGGGTTGAATAAGATTTACCCAAACAATTTCCATGCTTTAAAAGATATCAATCTGACGATAAATAAAGGCGAGTTTGTCGTATTACTCGGCTTATCTGGTTCTGGTAAATCTACACTATTACGTTGTATAAATCGCCTGGTAGAGCCAAGCTCAGGGACTATTCTTTTTAATAAAGAAAACATCTGTAATATGAATCAAAATGAGCTTAGAAAGAATAGACGTAATATTGGCATGATTTTTCAAGAATTTAATATAATACCCAACTTTAGTGCTAAGACAAATGTGATGACTGGTAGATTGGGTTATCTCAATACAAGGGAGTCTCTGCTACTTTTAACAGATAAAAAAATACAAGAAAGTGCTGACCAAAACTTGATGAGAGTAGGACTACTCGATAAAAAGAAGCAAAAAGCAAAGACCCTGTCTGGAGGACAAAAACAAAGAGTCTCAATAGCACGAGCATTGATGCAAGAACCTCAAATATTGCTTGCAGATGAGCCTGTAGCAAGCTTAGACCCAGCTACCGCAGACTCTGTCATGAAGTATTTAGGTAAGCTAAATAAGAACGAAAATATTACTATCATTTGCTCACTGCACTTTTTGAGCTTAGCAAGAAAATACGGGAGCCGTGTCTTGGCTCTAAAAGATGGTGAATTAGTCTTTGATGGCTTGCCAGAAGAGATTACAAATGAACGATTTAAACAGATATATGGCGAAAACGCTGAAGAAATTGAGATAAGATAGGAAGTGATTGTTGGTTAGTGAAAAGCTTAAAGAGCATGTAATTGCCCTATTTTTACTTTTAGTTAATATTGGTTCAATTCAATACTTATTTTATAAGATTATAGAGTATTTCGAGTTTACAAATATTGGCAATCTCTGGACATCACCTATTTTAACAATATTAACTGCATTAATTGTCTTATTAATACAACTGAAACTCTCTTTAGTTGCAAAGAAAAGAATACAAAGGGTACTTTCTTTCTCTGCTATTATCTTTACAGTAATTGTAGGTTTTTTAATAGTAGAAATAAAGCCAGTTAAGTTCTTTTTGAATTATCATAAGGCATCAAATATCTTGAATAAGCTCTTTTCACCCAATTTCTCACTCTTTGTACCAATGCTGGGAGCATTAGTTCAAACAGTATATCTTGCACTGATGGCAACGATTTTGGCTATACCATTTGCCTTTGTCATGAGCTTTTTTGCAGCTCGTAATCTCATGTCAAAGAAACCCGTTCCCAATACAATATATTATATTATTAGAACGCTATCAACGTTTACACGCTCTATTGAAGCTATAGTGTGGGCGATAATATTTACTGTCTGGGTAGGTATTGGTCCGTTTGCAGGCATGTTAGCACTGATGATTCACTCAATTGCTTCATTGATCAAGCTGTATTCAGAGCAGATAGAGAATATCGACCATGGTCCTGTTGAAGCCATGTTAGCTACAGGCGCAAATACTTTTCAAGTATGGGTATATGCGGTGATTCCTCAAATAATCTCACCATTTTTAGCCTTTACTATCTATCGGTGGGATATTAATATAAGAATGGCTACGATAGTAGGATTTGTCGGTGGCGGTGGTATTGGTCAAGCTTTACAGCAACAGCAACAATTGTTAAAGTGGAGTAATGTGAGTATAATTATGCTAATGATTGCCGTAACTGTTTGGGCTATGGACATATTGAGCGCAAGACTAAGAGAATATTTATTAAGGAAATGATATGATAGAAGCAGTAATTTTTGATTTAGATGGCACATTAATCGACTCTATGGGAGTTTGGGATAAGGTTGATATCGAATTCTTGAATAAGAGAAACATAACGGTCCCTGATAATCTTTTTGCTGATATTTCAGGAGGAAATGGCTTTAATGATTTAGCAATACTCTTCAAGAAAAGATTTCAGTTAACAGAGAGCTTGGAACAGATTAAAGAAGAGTGGCAATCAATGGTAGAGGATTATTATCGTCATGATCTAAAAATTCGTGATAATGTTTTTGATGTACTTACTCTATTAAAAGAAAAAGGGCTCAAGCTTGCTATTGGAACGAGTAATTCAGAACACTTAGCACGCTTAGCTTTAGAGAGCAATAATATTAGTACGTTTTTTAGCTTTTTGAGTTGTGGTTGTCATGATGTTATTGGCAAGCCTCAACCAGATATATACCTCAGAGCCGCAAAAAACATAGGTATTGAGCCTGAAAAATGTTTAGTGATAGAAGACTCTCTTGTAGGTGTTCAAGCAGGTAAAAACGCTAATATGAAGGTATTTTCAATAGCAGATGATTATTCTATCAAAGACCTTGATGCAATAATCAATGCTTCTGATAAACATTTTGACAATTATGATGATATGTATCACTATTTTAAAGAAAATCTATAGAAGGTAAGCTTATGAAGAGACGTTTATTACTACTAACATTATTCACAATCACGCTGATTATACTGTTTACAGCCTGCCAAAATGAAAAAAACTTAAAGGAATTACGTGTCGGAGTGTCGTCAAACCTCTATCCTTTTAATCATATTGATAGCCTTGGTGTTGAGGCTGGTTTTGAGATAGATATGGTAAATCAATTTTGTAAGAAATACCATTTCAAGCCTGTGTTTACCCAAAATACAATACCACATCTGCTAACTGATTTAAAGGAAGAAAAGCTGGACTTAGTGATTTCTTCTCTTTCAGCTACTACAACGAGAAAAGTTGCATTTAATTACTCTAATGCTTATTACAATGGCAACCAAACACTTATTGGGTCAGATAACGCTACACTAAAAATTAAGAACCTTGAGCAAGCAGCAAAGTATAAAATAGGCGTGCTTGTAGGCTCCAGTGGAGAGTTTTTAGTAGAGAAGCAACTCTTGGAAAAGGGCTTGATTAAAGCTGATAAGATTTCCAAAGCAAGAAATATAGCAAGCCTTTTAGCCTTGCTGGAAGAGAATAAAGTCGATATTATCCTTATGGATAAAACTATTGCTGAAGTAAAAAAGCTGAATATCTTAACAAATGCAAAAACTGATGAGGAATTTTGTATCTTGATGCCTCTGGAAAGCTCTTATAAGACGAGAATCAACCGTTTTTTAAAGAAATACTTAAAGTCAAATGAGTACAATGAGGCAATTCAACATTACTTTAATTAGAGGATATTATGAATATTGAAAAGGTATATCGTATTTTAGGAGAGCATTTTAAGAAGGTAACAACACCAATAATTGACTTGGTGAAGGCTCAAACAGAAGACCCTTTTAAAATATTAGTAGGGACAATTCTTTCTGCACGTACAAAAGATGAAGTCACTGCTGAGGTGGTACAACGTCTATTTTCTCAAGTTGATAATGCAAAAGATCTTGAAAAACTGAGTGTTGCAGAAATAGAGAAGTTGATTTTCCCTGTTGGATTCTTTAGGAATAAAGCAAAGTACTTAAAAGAACTACCTGAAGCGCTTGACAGACTGTTTGCTGGTATTATCCCTGATGAGATTGATGACCTTATCAAGTTGCCAGGAGTAGGAAGAAAAACTGCCAATCTCGTTCGTACACTTGCATTTGAAAAGCCAGCCATGTGCGTTGATATTCATGTTCACAGAATTAGCAATAGGCTTGGTTATATCAAAACAAAAACGCCCTATGAAAGCGAGATGGCACTGAGAGAAAAGCTTCCACTTGAGTTTTGGGCTAATTATAATTCCTATTTGGTTGCCTTTGGTCAAAGCTTATGCAAGCCTATCAATCCCCATTGCGATATTTGCCCGATATATGACGAATGTCAAAGGGTAGATGTTAAAACTAAATTCAATAAAGATAATAATAACAAAAGGAACAATACCATGAAAATCATATCTTGGAATGTTAATGGACTAAGAGCAATAGTAAAGAAAAACTTTATTTCGTTCATCAATGAGTATAAACCAGATTTCTTAGGTATTCAAGAAACAAAAATGCAGGAAGGGCAAGTTCCAGATGCTGTTACAGCCTTATCTTCAGACTATCATATATTTTATGATTATGCTGAAAAGAAAGGTTATTCAGGTACTGCATTATTCTCCAAAATACAGCCTCTTTCTTTTTCTAATTCAATTAATAATAGCAAATATGAGACTGAGGGACGCATAAGCTGTGCTGAGTATGAAAAGTTTTATCTATTTAATGTGTATTTTCCAAATGGCGGTATGAGCGATGAACGTCTACAGTATAAACTTGAATTTTATGACCAATTCTTGGATCATATCGAGTCTTTGAGAAAAACAGGCAAGCATATTGTCGTAATTGGTGACTACAATACGGCTCATAAAGAGATTGACCTTGCTCGCCCAAAAGAAAATGAAAAAATATCTGGCTTTTTACCTATAGAGCGTCAATGGCTGGATAAGCTTGTAGAACATGGCTATGTGGATACTTTTAGGCACTTTAATAAAGAACCAGAGCAATATTCGTGGTGGGATTATAAGACAAGAGCAAGAGAACGTAATGTTGGCTGGAGAATTGATTATGTCTTTGTTGATAAAGAATTTATGCCATATGTGAAAGATGCATTTATCATGAATGAAGTAGAGGGTTCAGACCACTGCCCAGTCGGCGTAGAAATTCAATTATAAACATATAAAAGAATACTATGGTAATATTTATTGTAAATTTGCTATGTCAGTAATAATTAGAAGCTTGTTTCTATACCTAAATGAATATACCCATCAAGTGGACTTGTCCAGTTCTTTTGATAGTAGTTTAACCCATAATCGATATGTAATATTCCTACTCGTGTGAGCATTCTTAAGCCAGTGCCATAACCAAGTATCTCATTGAAAGTCTTATTGATAGACGGTCTTTCATCTTTGATATAACCAAAGTCAGTAAATAAAAAAAATCGACTATCTCTATTAGTTAAGAGTCTTATTTCATTATTCACCCAGAAAACTTGATTACCCATAAAGAATTTCTCTGGAAAGCCTCTTATTGAGAATGTGCCACCAGCAGTATAAAGGTCATACTGTTCCAATGATTTATTTTGTATAGTTTTGGCATTGATAGAATTGTACATAACAAGGTTTTGTCGCAAAGAATTAGCAAATGAGGCGGTGAACTCATCAGCTTGCCGGCTTGTTTTATCATTATGAATCTTGCTGAAGTTTAAAACATGCTTATAGTAGATGTACATGCCATTTGTGGGGTTGCGCGGGTAATTGAGAGTTGAAAATGACCAGAATGCTCCAATGTTCTCTTGTGAGTTTTTTTTATATCTATTGAGCTGCCTGCTACCAGGATTAATAGTGTTTAAAGACGTTATTAAGCCAAGTTTATGAGCATTAAAGTAAGTATATAGCTCAAGCTCTGAAAGTGTTTTTATATAAGAAGAATCGGCTTCTTCACGCTCAAAAGATATATTAAAAGCCAAATGTATGCTGCTTGGTCCAGGGTCTAAGTATTTCATTTTTAGATACTTGTTATATTGATCAGACTGCCAGTGAAAGTCCAGGTTTCTGTCTGATCCTAAGAGATTTAGAAAGTGGAAGTTTAAGTATCCCAACAAGCTTTTACTCTCATTACGATTAAAAGAAAAGACTCCCTCAAGATACGTCGATTTCGCCTCTTCTATATCGATTAAAACAGTGTTTTCATTAAGAGGCGTGACATAGCTCTGCTTTATATAGTCTTTACTATTGAGGTTATCTTGTGCTTTTTTTATTTGATTTGGGGTGAGAAGCTTATCTTTCTTCAAGTTGCTTATCTTAATTATAGAGCTTACTTTAGACGTCTTATTTCCTTTGATGATCGCATTAGAAAAGGTAACTTGCTGTTGTTCCTTGACCTTGAAACTGGCTGTCAGTAGGCTGTCTTTAAGCAAAATACTATCAAAATCTACCTCACAGAATAAAAAAGCTCTATCAAGATATATCTCTAAAATCTTATATTGTATTTTGTCAATCTCAGTTATACTATATTCATTAGGTTTAAAATAAATTAGCTGTTTAATCTTTTGTATAGAAAGGTAATTATTCCCTTCTATGCTGATGTCTTCGATAAAAGGAGTAGATTTTTCACTGATATTAAAAACCACTTTAAGTCTATTCTCAGTAGTTGGAACCTTCTCTGGATAGGAGATTGTTGTCAATCCCATATTTTCTGATTGGTAAAAGTTTAGCAGCCTGAGTCTATCTTCATTCAATTGTTCATGGTTAACAATATCTCCAGCTCTGCTCTGAATATGGCTATTGAGTACTTGTGAACTGATTTTCTGATTGCCTGAAAACTCGATGGAGTCAATAAGAAGGTCTTCTCCACAAAGAAGTGTTATATAGAGAAGAAAGACAGAAAAAAGAATTCTTTTCATTAATTAGAATTATGTTTGATAATCTCTATTAATTCGTTTAGCAGATCTTCTTCTGGTACTTTCTTAATGATTTGTCCTTTTTGAAATATTAGTCCTTGCCCTTTGCCGCCAGCTATTCCAAAGTCAGCTTCTCTTGCTTCACCTGGTCCATTGACTTCGCAGCCCATTACAGCTATGGTCAGCTCCTTTTTTTCAAAAGAGTCTAATGCTTTTTCAACTCTTTTTGCCAATTCAATGAGGTTAATTTGCGTTCTGCCACAGGTAGGGCAGGATATTATTTCTAAGCCTTTTCTTAAGCCTAAAGATTTCAATATTTGCTTTGCAACATGTATCTCTTTGATGGGATCATCGGTTAATGATACTCTAATTGTGTCTCCAATCCCTTCTGCAAGTAGAGTACCTATACCAACAGATGACTTGATAGTGCCAGCAAACTCTGTTCCTGACTCAGTGACACCTAAGTGGAGTGGGTAGGGGCAAAGGCTGCTCAAGAGACGATATGACTCTATTGTTAAGGGTACAGATGAGGCTTTCACTGATATTTTTATTTCTTCATAATGTAGCTTTTCAAGAATAGAAACATGCTCTAAAGCACTTTCCACAATTGCCTTAGCACATACGCCGTATTTTTCAAGCTTATCTTTTTGCAAAGAACCACTATTTACTCCAATTCGAATAGGAATCTTTCTTTCTTTGGCGTGATCTATAACAGCTTTAACATTGTTCTCAGAACCGATATTACCAGGATTTAAGCGAAGTGCGTCTACGCCAGATTTGATAGACTCAATTGCTAATTTATAGTCGAAATGAATATCTGCAATTATCGGAATAGATATTTCTTTCTTAATCAATTTTATTGCCTCTGCTGCTTCAATATTAGGCACTGCAACACGTATAATCTCGCAGCCAGCCTCAGTTAGTCTATTAATCTGTTCAACAGTTTTTACTATATCTTGTGTATGTGTATTGCACATTGATTGAATGCTAATTGGGTTGTCTCCACCAATAGCAATATTGCCAACATTTATAGTTTTTTTTAATACTCTTTCCATTTGTAACTCCTTATAATCTTGATCTTAATGCACTTCTGGTAAGGTTTAAAAATTCAGCTGTTTTGGTTTTATTACCATTAAATCTATCTAATGTTTTTTGTACAATTTCTTTTTCAAGTAGTGCTAAGTCAAATGGTTCTTCTGGTATTGCAATTCTACCTGGTTTGAGTTCATTTTGTGTATCAATATTCGAGTAAAGATCATTTCTTAAGAACTGTAAGTGTTTGCTATTCAGTTCGATTTCATCATATAAAAGAATAACCCTTTCTATAGAGTTTTGTAATTCTCTCACATTGCCAGGCCAATCATAGTCTTCAAGCAACTTACGCGCATCTGCACTTATCATTCTAAAATTCTTTTGTTTAGTTTCTGCATTTTGTAATAAAAACATTTGTGCAAGCTGAAATATCTCTGATTTACGTTCTTTTAGGGGTGGGATATAAATCTTAGCTACACTCAGTCTATAGTAGAGGTCTGCTCTGAATTTTCCTTCTTGTACTTGCTCATTGAGATTTCTATTAGTAGCGAATATAAAGCGCACATCAAGCTTTACTCTCTTTGAACTGCCAACGCGGTATATTTCTTGTTGTTGGATTGCTCTAAGCAGCTTTGGTTGCAAATCTAAAGGCATTTCTCCTATTTCGTCAAGAAAGAGTGTGCCTCCTTGCGCCATTTCCATTTTTCCGATATTACCATGCCGTTTTGCACCAGTAAAAGCCCCTTCTTCATAGCCAAAGAGTTCGCTTTCAAATAAGGTGGGTGAGATGGCTGCGCAATTTATTGTCACAAATGGTCGTGTAGAATTATCATTTCCAAAATGAACTTTCCTTGCAACAATTTCTTTTCCTGTACCTGTAGCCCCTTCGATGAGCACGGGTATAGATCTATCATGATGAAGTTTTTCTGCAACACTCATAATAGATTGCATGATTTCTGAAAAGATACCAACATTACCAATGCCTGATATATTAGAATAAGCAGCTTGAAAATAGTTGAGCTTTTTTTGCATATCATCTGTTGCTTTTTCCAGGCTTTTATTGAATTCATTTTTCAGCTGTTGGTTCTCAACAAGTAGGGTTTGGTGTTCTTCAATTCTATCGAGAAGAGCTGCAAGTTCTTCAATTTCAACAGGCTTCTGCAAATAATCATATGCACCATTTCTTAGTGCTCTGACAGTAGAGTCAATATCAGCAAAGCCAGTCATTAAAATCACATCAGTTTTTTTGCCAGCCTCATCTTTCTTTATTGACTCAAGTAGCTGGTGACCATCCATGAGAGGCATTTTTATATCGCTAATTACGACAGAAAAGTGCCTTTCTTCCCATGCTTTAAATGCCTCAACACCATTAGTGTAGTCAAACACATTGTGCCCAAGTTGCTCAGTAATAAAGTCTTTAATTGCAATACGACTCAATTCTTCGTCATCAACTAATAGAATATCCATTTTATCTCCTAAAGAAACATTTAAAATAATATGAAAAATGCCGATATACACCGGCATTTAAAAAGGTTGAAGTAAAGATTACATTATTCTTCTTCGTCATCAAAATCTTCGTCGTCTTCTTCTTCGAACTTTCTTTCAAACTCATCGATAACTCTTGTGAATAATTCTTCGTCTTCGACATTGATTATTTCAATGCCATCTTCATGCTCTTTGTACCCATATACAAGATATTCATTTTGTCCATCAGGTAGTAAAGCAATAAAGTCTTGACCTTCAAATTCCATTGTATCTAATACCATGCACTCAAGAATTGTTCCATCTTCGAGTTCAAGTTCGATGGTTAATTCTTCTTCTTCATCGATTTCATCTACTGTTTTTTTGTCGATATCTGCCATAGTAAGCTCCTTTTCTTTTAAAGATTAAATCTTTTGTGTCTTTTTAATTAATAAGCATAATTTAGCAAGTAAAATATTAATTATTTTCATTTTTAGGGAATATTGCAAGGCTCTGAACAAATTCATCATATTCAATATGCGGTGCAAGATAGACAATAAGATTCAAAATTTCTATCATTTTTGGGAATTGCATGGTTAAAAACTGCTTTTTTTCTTCTCCATTTTCTGTATAATATATATTAAATCCTTTTGCTTTTCCTTTATAAAGTTCAATTTTGATCATTCTCAACCAGGGTATTGTTATATTCTTTTTGGCAATATACTTCATTTGAAATACTTCTTCATTGATACAGACTGTATTTAAAGAAAAGAGGTTTCTGGATAATGAATCAAGTGCGAGAAAGATGATAAAGAATGGTACAATTTTTAAAAAGGTAGATGCGTTTTCATCAAGCTTTGTAAAAATAACAAAAATTCCATAAGCAATAAGCAATGCACTCATTATCAGTGCAAAATATCTGGAAAACTTGGGAAACACATATCTCTTTGGTAATTCATATAAGTCTTCGTAAGGGTTCATTTTATGCCTCTTTTATGATTATATTTTGATTTTAATTCTTTGATGCAGATATCTGGCGCTGAATAATTTAAATAGTAAAAGTCAGATCCATGAAAGTCTGAGCCACCAGTTCTAATCAGGTTGTGTTCAAGTGCTATTTGTTCATAAAATTTAATCTGTCCAGTTGAGTGAGATGCATAATAAACTTCTATGCCTTCGATGCCCATATCTATAAATTCATATAGTAAATTATCATCTTCAAGTCTTCCTGGATGCGCAACAACAGGTATTCCTCCAGCATTTTTTATAATTTCAATAGCATGAGCTGTATCAATACGGTATTTAGGAACATAAATAGGTGAATCATTGTTTAAGTAGTTGTCAAATACACTTTTAATTGTTTTACAAAAGCCATTTTCAATTAATGCCCGTGCAATATGAGGGCGCCCGATATACTTATGTTTACCTGCGTATTTCAAAACATCTTCCCATTGTAAGTCGATACCCAACTGATTTAGGTTTTGGACAATTTGTTTAGCTCTACCATATCGACTGTCGTATATTTTTTTTAGCATATCGACAAGTTCTTCATTATTAACATCAAAGTAATACGCAAGTATATGAACATCAGTTGTCTGATAGTTTGTACTAATCTCAACTCCAGGGATGAGTTCTAATGGGTAAACAGATAAAAAATTACAAGCTTCTTGGTAGCCTAATGTGCTGTCATGGTCTGTGATAGAAAGAAACTCATAGTGGTTTTCCCATGCAAACTTTAGTAACTTCTCTGGTGAAAGTTTTCCATCAGAATAATTCGTGTGTAGATGTAAATCTATTTTCATTTAATTTCCTCTTCTAATTTTCTACATATTTCTTCAACAGCTCTAAAATTGACTTTACCACTTGATGCCATTGGAATATCAACTATAACATGAAATCTTTTTGGAATTGCCAAAGAAGGCAGATGCTTAGCCATCATCTTCTTGACTTTCTTTTGATTGATTTCTGCTGTTGTAACTGCAGCTACTATTTCTGCACCTTTGATTGGGTCGGGTATTTCGACAACGCAACAAATAGTCCCATCAGGTAATACCATATCTAAGACACTTTCTACTTTTGCCAAAGAGACCATTTCACCCGCAATTTTTACAAACCGCTTGAGCCTTCCTTTGTGAAATATAAAGCCATCTTCATCAATTATTCCCATGTCACCCGTATCATACCAGCCATTTCTAATGCGTAAGGAGGTCTCTTCAAGATCACCCAAATAACCCTTCATAACAGAATTGCCCTTTACGAGAATTTTACCCTCAACGCCAGGCTCACACTCTTCATTTGTATCTATATCAACAATTTTTACTCTCACACCAGGCATAGGTTTCCCAACGCTACCTATTTTGTAATCATCTGGTGTGCAGGTAGATATGACTGGGCTTGTTTCTGTTGTGCCATAGCCTTCGTATATTTGCAGATTATGCATCTTTAAGTATTCTCCTTGAATTTGTGCATGAAGCTTGTCTGCACCAGCGATAGCATACCTTATTGAATCAAAATCTCCTTGAGTTGACCTCTTTAAATACCAATAATAGAATGTTGGTGTTGCAACTAAAATACTTACCCGATGCTTTTTGATTGATTGGACAATAGTTTTATAGTCTAATGGGTTTGCGTGAGCAACAATTTTACTACCTAAAAACAGTGGCATCCATAAGTTTATCGTCAAGCCAAATACATGAAAATAAGGCAGATTGGCAATAAATACATCATTGCTACTCACAGTAAGTATTTTCATAATGCTGTCTATATTTGCTTGAATATTTTTATGTGTTAATATGACGGCTTTGGGGTCTTTTTCGCTTCCACTTGTAAATAAAATAACAAGTTCATCTTCTATGGTACCGCCACTGACGAGGGTCTTGATAATAGAGGTTGGTAGTTTTGAGAGCATTGCAGCTTTTGCTTTTTCTATTATATTTATACTCTTTAAGATATCTTCCAAAAACACCATGCCTTTAACAGGGTCTTCTTGGATTTTCTCTAATAGTTTTTCACTTGTTAGAATAGTATTAAAGTTGCATTTCTTTTGAGCATAAATACAGTTTTGTGTCGCTCCTGTTGAATAATTAATCATCACAGGTGTTTTACCTGCAAAAAGTGTCGCAAGGGTAGCTATAATACAGCCAGCTGATGGTGGAAGCATGATACCAATATATCGACCTTTATAACTCTTAATCTTATTAGCTAAGAGTAGCGAGGCTATTAGCAGTTTATCAAACTTCGTCTCAGCGCCTGTCATTTGGTCAAATATAGCCACTTTTTGTGGGTTCTTTTTTGCCTGCTCAATAAATGTGTGATGTAATAACATAAAACCTCTTATTCATTAATTTTTGTATTTACATATTCATAAGCTATTTTTAAAAAATCATTAATTGTCTTTGTTAAAGTATAATAATTCAACTTTATCTCCCTCAATAGAAACATAACTAAAGTGATTAATCCAATCGCCAGAATTGATATAATAGCCTTTTTTTAGAGGTATCAATTTTGGTTGATGTGTGTGTCCCATAGCAATGATATCATAATCATCCAGCAATTTCTCTGCGAAATCTATCATTCCTTGTTCTTGTCTTTGTTTTAATTTTGATGTATTTGGTCTTTTTCTACTTGTGCGTGATAGCTTTTTACCAAGCCATAGACTTATGGTCGGGTGAAATGTTTTAACTATCAATTTTACAATGAAGGATCTAACAATTTTACGATAGATATGGTATCTGGTATCGTTTACTGTATGTAGGTCACCATGAGTAATATAAAATCTTTTATTATCGATAGTACCTGAAAAGTAATCTTGGTATAATTCAACCCCTAAAGTATCTGATAAGAAGTTACCAAACCAAAAGTCATGATTGCCAGATACATAGATTACTCTTACCCCATTATCTATTAATTCTGATATGATCTTCAAAAAGTTAAAAAAGTCCTTTATTATCACTGTTTGCCATTCAATCCACAAGTCGAATATATCTCCATTAAGAATCAAAACATCACAATTGCCAAGCAAAGATTTGATAAATGTGCAAACAGTGTCGTATTGCACTTTATCTGCTTCATTACCACTATATTTTATATGAAAATCAGAAGCTATTACTATTTTACTCATTAATATTACCGCCATTTAAGTAGTAATAAAGTATGTTTGAACCAAATCTCAATGCCTCTTCTTTAACTTCTTTGGGGTCATTATGTGTAGAATAATCAGCCCATCCATCGCTGATATTTGACTCAAAAGTGTAAAGGATCATAATTCTCCCATCATTTGAGTAAAGAGCAAACAGTTGTGGCCTGCCAAGGTCATGCTCATGTGTCTTTGGCAAGCCCTTAGGGAATTTAAAGTAGCAATTATAAATTGGGTGATTTGTAGGCAATTCAACAAATGATTTGTCTGGAAACACTCTTTTTATTTCACGTCGAAAAGATTCATCCATTCCATAGTCATCGTCAGCAAACAATAAAGCACCATTTTCCAAGTGTTTTCTTAATGCTAAAACTTCATCTGCTGAGAACTTGATGTTTCCGTGCCCTGTAATAAACAGGAAAGGGTATTCGTACAATCTTTTATCACTGAGTTTTATGTTTTTATCTTTTAAAGAAAAATCTGTGTATATATTTTTGTTTGCATACGCAGCAAGGTTTGGTAATATTTCAGGGTCATTATACCAATCTCCACCGCCATCATACTGCACTCTTGCTAATTGCATACTATCCTTAGCAAAAAGGGTGAATGAGAGGCTTAATAGCAATAGCAAGAAATATAGATGATTGTTCTTAGGCATCATTCTTTTTCTCTACTTTTTTATTACCTAATTCTAATTTCCTCATCTTAAAGCCATCTCCCATAACGTCTGAGACATCTGTCAAGATGAAAAAAGCGCTTGGGTCATTCATTTTTACAATATCAATTAGCCTTGACACTTGATTTCTGCTCAATACACAAAAGAGAATATCTTGATCTTCACCAGAATAACCGCCCTTGCCTTTGAATATCGTCACGCCACGAGCAATTTCTTTAATTATGAGGTTTTTAATCAGTTCTGTTTTCTTTGACATAATAAATACGCCTTTTACATATGGAAGCCCTTCGCTCGTTAAGTCGGCAATTTTGGAGCTGATAAAGAGGTTTATATATCCAAAAATAATGATTTTGGGGTCTCTAAATACAAAACCAACAGTGAAGATAATAAATGACTCAACAATCCAATATCCTTTACCAATAGAGGCTCCTGTTTTATGCTGAATCAAGGCTACAGGAATATCTGTACCTCCAGTTGAGCCACGAAATCTAAAGATGATACCAAGTGCCATTCCCAGTAGGACAGCCCCTGTGATAGCTGAAAGCATTATATCTGAAGGCGGTAAAAAAGCTATTATTTCGCTCGTACCAACGTGGTGGGTGTATTTTGATAAATCTTTAATAATCCCTACTTTCGCAAGACTTTGAAGGCTCAGTAAGTCTGTGAAAGAAGATGTTATGAACATACCAAAGAAGGTCTTTGCACCAAAAGATTTGCCGATAAATATGATTCCAATGATAAAAAGTGGAATATTGATAAGAATCATAAATAAACCAACAGGAACACCAAAAAAATGATAGAAGATTTGCCCAAGCCCACCAACACCACCTGGCGTCATCTTATAAGGTATCAGAAACCATGAGTATGCAACAGCAAAGATAACTGCCCCAAAAGTCATACCTAAATAATCTTTAATAGCTTTATAATTGATTTTAAATTTCATATTTATTCCCCTTGATTCCAATTTATATTTTTAAAAAATACAGTCAATCAAAAAATGACCTTGTTTTTAGAATAATCAAAAATACCCCTGATATCCCACTTGAATCATTCTCTAATTCTCTCAAAATTGCATTATTCTTCATAATTGTAGGAAGAGCGACTTCAGAAAAGAACATTGAATTATCTTCAAATAAATAAGTGAGCACTCACGATAATATAAAAATAATAATCAAAAACCTCTTTTTTTATCTCAGAAAAATTCTTAATAAATCTCCTTTACACTCCCTTTAAATTCCTATAAGATTCCCTTTCATTCTCCAAGATAGCAAGGGGAATGTAAAGGGAGTCACATGGATATATACTTGAAAAATAGTACATTACAACAATGGTAGTAAAAATAGTGAAAAGAGCGAAAAATTGGTCAGGCGACAGGGTAAAATGCTCTTTTTTTATGCATGCTTTTTTAATAAAACAGGAAACTTTTCAAGCTGTGTTTTTTACAAAGCGAGTTGCTATCTCAAGCGTAAACTATCAAAAATGAATATACTCTTTATATATAATTCAGTTACAAGGCATCGTTCACTGAAAATTCTAATTAAAGTATATTTAAAAATAAATGAAAAAAAGTATTGACAAAAGTTTATAGCTTTATATTCTTAGATGATAATGTGGATTGGAGAGTATATGAAAAAAAACGTATTTGTTCTATTGTTCATCGTTGTTCTACTGTGTTTCTTGTATGCTAAAGAGGAGTTCCGTGTCTATGATTTACCCAATGATGATGGGACATCATTACAGCTTGAATGGGATAAATCTCTTGCGGATGTTGGGCAGATAGAGATATTAAAAAGCTTTGATAATAAGTATTTTACTCTTATGCAGATCCCAGATAATGTGTTTCAATTTACTGATACTGATTCAAGTTTTTCTGGTAAAACTATTTATTATCGACTTGATGTGAAAAATAAAGAAGGTGAGTTGATTAACTTTTATAAGGCTTCTGCAATACCCAAAGCTCAATGGTTTAATATGCAGAAACTACCATTATTGATTGTTTTACTCATATTATCTTTCGCCATAGTATACTTTATAAACTCTGCAAAAAGAGGCAAGGACCTTTATATTCGTCGTATTAATGGTTTGGACGCACTAGAAGAGGCGGTTGGAAGATCTACTGAAATGGGAAAACCTGTGCTTTTTGTCCCTGGAATTATGGATTTGGATGATATGCAGACTATCGCAGGACTTACCATATTGGGCAAGCTTGCTGAGAAAACTGCTGAATACCATTGCAGATTAATCGTGCCTGTCAGCAAATCAATGGTGCTATCAGCCGCTAAAGAAGTTGTCAAGACAGCCTACATGCAAGCAGGTTATCCTGATGAATACCAAGATAACGATATATTCTACCTTACTGACGACCAATTTGGTTATGTAGCGGGTTTGGATGGTATTATTGTAAGAGAGAAACCAGCGGCAAACTTCCTTCTTGGATGTTTCTATGCTGAGTCATTAATTGTTGCAGAAACAGGGTTCGCTAGCGGGGCTATTCAGACAGCAGGTACAGCAGAGCCAAGTCAATTGCCATTCTTTGTTGCATCTTGCGACTATACTCTAATAGGAGAGGAACTTTTTGCTGCTTCTGCTTATTTGTCAAAAGACCCACAACAATTAGGTAGTTTAAAAGGGCAAGACTTTGGTAAATTAGTGATTATTTTATTAATTATTGTTGGTGTAGTATTAGAAATTTTTGGCATTAGCGTGCTTAAAGACTTCTTTACATTTTAATAGGAGGAATTTGAATGAATTATGTTTTACCTTTAATAATCACCTTTCTTGCAGGCTTATTAATGTTGGTGTCCGAATTTATACCACATAAGCCTTTTGAAAGCTTGGTGAGTGAGCTTGAAATTTGGTTTATGATTATCTCTGGTTTTGCTATTGTTTTAGGACAAATAAGCTTGCTTAAAATGAATATATTTAAGATTAAATATAAATCTGAGGGCTGGAAATACTGTATAGTTACACTATCTGCTTTCTTTATTATGTTGCTTGTTGGTATTCTTTGGGGTACTGAAAGCCAAGCAGGGTTACTTGGTGGTGGAGAGAGAATAATCCAAAGTATTGGTGAAAAACCATTTGACTACATTTTTAAGTATATTTATCAACATCTTATGGCGAGTATGTTTTCTTTATTAGCCTTTTTCATTGCCTCAGCTGCCTACCGTGCTTTCATCGCTCGTACCCTTGAATCCGCACTGCTACTTGTTTCAGCTATCATAGTTATGCTTGGCAATACGAGTGTTGGTACCAGTATGACGTCTTTTTTACCACAAAGCTTGAACTTTTTACACTTACCCAATATCAGTAAGTTTATTATGGATTACCCTAATACAGCTGGGCAAAGAGCTATTATTATTGGAGCAGGGCTCGGTATCATTGGTAGCTCTTTGCGTGTCATTCTGGGTATAGAGCGCTCATGGATAGGAGGCAAGAAATGAAGTTTACATTTATTGATAGACGTTGGATATTCCTCTTGATTCTCTTAGGGGTTGGTTTACCATTAATAATTCCACTTGGGTTTAAGCTTGAAGTCAGTCCAGATGCACAAATGGTATATGATGTAATTCAATCAACCAATGAAAACCGACTTGTGATAGTCTCTTTTGATTATGACCCTGCCAGTAAGCCAGAACTGCACCCAATGGGTTATGCGATTATAAAACATGCAATTGAAAAGAAACATAAAGTTGTTTGTACTGCACTATGGCCAATGGGAAGCCAGATGGCAGATGAGATATTTCATAATCTTCAAAAAGAAATGCCTGAACTAATATATGGTGAGAATTTTATTAATCTTGGCTATAAAGTGGGGGGGATGGTTACTATTCAAGCGATGGGTAAAGACATGAGAAATGTGTATCCAAAAGATGCTAGTGGTAAAAGCATTGACGACTATCCTATGCTAAATAATATGAAAACAATTAAGGATTTCGCATATGTTGTCTCTCTCTCTGCTGGTACACCTGGATTGAAAGACTGGATAATGGTAGCAAAAGATAAGTATGGGGTATCAGTTTTGGGTGGAGCTACAGCTGTTAGCACGCCCGCTTTTAAACCATATGTTAATGACCAAAAACAGTTAAATGGTTTGCTTGGCGGGTTAAAAAATGCAGCTGAATATGAATATCTTGTGGGCAGAAAAGGCACAGCTACAGCAGGTATGGATGCACAATCAGTGGCACATTTATTGATAATTGCTTTTATTGTATTGGGCAATATAGCATTCTTTTTAAACTATAAAAAGGTAAAGGAATAATTATGATAAACTTATGGACTTCAGTCGGAATATGGCTTGGTGCACTTAGCACACTTGCAATATGGAGCTTTTTGTATAAAGACAATCCATTTTATAAGATTGCAGAGCAAATCTTTGTCGGCGTTTCAGCTGCATATTGGCTGGTTTATACAATTTATAATATCTTGATACCTAACCTTTTTTCTAAATTAATAGCTGACCCAAAAGGTAATTGGGTATACTATATACCAGGAGTTTTGGGACTCATGATGGTTTTGAGGGTAATACCAAAATTCGAAAAAGCAAGCTTTTATCCATTGTCATTATTAATTGGAACAACAGCGGGAATTAGCTTGTTGAGATTTCTTAAATCAGACGTCTTAGCTCAAACAACAGCAACTATGCTAAACCCCTTTGCAAATGCAAATATTGCGGTAATGATTGGGCAAATAATTATTATCATAGGCACAATTACTGGTTTAATCTACTTCTATTTTAGTAAAAAGCATCAGGGCTTTGTTGGAGTAAATGCTCGCATCGGTATTATCTTTTTGATGATAAGTTTTGGTGCATCATTTGGTTATACAGTAATGGCGCGTATCTCACTCTTGATTGGTAGATTACAGTTCTTGTTTGGTGATTGGTTACATTTAATTAAGTAAAATAAAAAAGACCCGCTCGAGCGGGTCTTTTTTTATTAGTTTGTTATTACTTAAGCAAGATAACTTTCTTTGTTAGCACATCATTACTTGATGTTGCTTTGATAAAATAAATACCAGATGGCATAGTTTTACCATTCTCATTTAATCCATTCCAAGATAGTCTGATTGTCTTTTCATTGGTGTATTGGTTAAGCAGGTTTTTAACTTTTTGACCTCTTACATTGTAGATATCAACTTGAATGTTTTCTGGACTATTTTTGGTTCTGTTAAATTCGATATTGACATTGGGGTTGAATGGATTAGGATAAGCTGATAATGAAAGGTATTTGGGCTTAATAATGGTATTCTCATCATTTGACACAGAGTCATCATAACGATTTTGTCCACCAAAAGCACCCATATCATTTCTTACAGTACCTAATGAAGGATAGAGAGCATTGCCTGGAGAAGCAGGGTCTTCTTTGTCATTATATTGAGCATCTGGATTTCCAGCATCAATGCATGGAGAGTTTTCTTGGAGCATCCAGTCAGAAGCTTGAGTTTCTTCAAGACTACCAAGCCCATTTGAAGGGTTAACAAACATTGGATCAGTAGTTATACAGCCTTCTCCACTTGCATTATTAATCATTCTTGAATAGGTAATTGTATTCATGCCAGCAAGGTTTAAGATATCATTTGTGCCAAAGAATATTGAATTCATGACATTTGTCAAAGAGCCAATGTTCATAATTTGAGCGCCGCTTGGTGATAGTGACTCATTATTAGCAATGGTTGTGTTTCTTAAAGTTAAATTAGCACTGTTATTTAACGTGATAGCACCAGCATTTTGCCCAGTATTGTTTGCAATAATTGAGTTATTAATCTTAACTTCGCCTTGATTGATTGAAATAGCACCTGCATTATTTGACGCTTCATTATTTGTAAAGTAAGATTGGTTAATATTAACTAAGCCTATACCTTCAATGCTCATTGCACCAGGTGTTGCACCAGCAGAGTTATATTCAAACTTACAAGAGTTGAAACTTATACTTGTATTTTTGATTTTCATTGCTGTTTTTGTAGCATAATTGAAGTCACAATTGTTAAATACTAATTCTCCTTCATTGTTTTCAATTAAAATGCCATCCCACGAGCTATCAGAGCCAAAAGAAATACGTGATGCTGCCGTTCCATCAGCTATAAGTGAGCCATGAACATACAGACCAGTATTTTCATTGAAATTAATTTGTGTACCTGGTAAGATTGTTAGAGATGCATTATCTGGAACAATCACATTACCTACAACGTTGTAAACACCATACTCTGGTGTCCATACACCATTTGCCATACCTTGAACATTGTCTGTGTCATAAACAGTAATCATATCTTCAATCACTTTTGTTTCTGTGTCAACACCATTAAAGATAGTTAAACTAACTGAGTAAACACCAGGTTCAGTGAAGGTATATGAAGGGTTTTGTTCTTCTGAATCAGTAAGACCATCACCATCAAAGTCCCATTCCCAAGAGATGATATCGTCTGTAGAAAGAGAGATATCATTAAAGCCAACAGTTAAATCTTTTGGACCATGAGTAATGCTGCTTACGAAATTACATAAAATAGGTAGTTCGCCAGCAAAATCTGATTGACATGATTGAAAGACTTCTTTGTCATTTGCAAAGGTCTGAACAAAAGTTACAGCTTTGATTTGATCTAAGTTATAAGTAGGATCATTGGGGAAGGTAGCAAGATATGCATCAGATGAGCCGACATTTGAAATGGTTAAATCTTGTTCATGGTAAGCAATACCTAAAAATCTACGAACGGTAGGGTCGTGTTTTACCAGTACAGTAACAACTTTGGTATTTGTTGAAGTAAAGTTTTCAGTGATAGCGATATTCGTTGTTACAGCGAACTGGTCGCCAATTTGATAAAATGTATTTGACATTTCAAATGGGCTGACACGATTGATAATTGAATTATACTTATTTAAGTAGGTTGGGTAAGTTGAGCCGCTTGTTGAACCTCCAACAGCAGATTCATTACCCGCAAAACGAGCGTGTGGGATTCCGCTAACTCCATAGAAGCTAGCTCTTGCACTATAATTTGGCGAGTATCCACCGTACCACAAAATTGGTACAACGTGTGGATGACCGTCATAAAGCTGTTCCTGCCCTAACTGAGCGGATGGACAATATGAGCAACCCGATTGAGAGAATAATTCGACGAGGATGTTAATCTGGCTTGCACATAGCATTCCTACGAACAGCAAACTGCCGATGACTAGCAGTATTGCTTTTTTCATAAGCTTCCCCTTTCTTTTTTGTTATGATTTGTTTTCTCTTGTTATTATCACACTATGATAACTCATTTATAAAGAACTTATCTGTAAAAGTCAAGTAAAGACTTTCAATTGTATTGGCAAGTAGTATATTTTTTTAAGTAAAGACCTGCTTGGTAGCAGGTCTTTATATTATTTTAGCATCATTATTTGAGCAAGATTATCTTTTTAGTTGTCGCATCACTTTCAGTAACAGCTTTAATAAAGTAAATACCAGAAGGCATTGCTTTACCATTTTTATCTATACCATTCCAGGACAGTCTGATAGTTTTCTCGTTTGTATATTGGTTAAACAAATTATTAATCTTCTGCCCTCTAACATTGTAAATATCGACATGAACGTTTTCGGCATTGTTTTTGCTTCTATTAAGCTCGATGTTGACACTTGGGTTGAATGGATTAGGATAAGCAGAAATTGATAGGTTTTTGGGCTTAATAATGATATATTCATTGCTGTCTACCCAACCATTAAATTGACCTTGACCGCCAAATGCTCCCATGTCATTTCTTAGTGTACCAAATGATGGGTACAGGGCATTGCCAGGTGAAGCAGGGTCTTCTTTGTCATTGTATTGGGCATCAGGATTACCAGCATCAATACATGGAGAAGAAGCTTGCAACAGCCAATCTGAG
>JAKPKU010000144.1 GCA_029553545.1 Candidatus Cloacimonadota bacterium | reverse complement strand
ATTTGTTATCATTCAGCTACGAGACTGTTGTCAAAGTAACAGACAGGATTGAGTCACTATTTATTAAGCAAGAGTTTGTTGATGACTGAGCGAAGCGGTGCCCGAAGAGGAAAGGGAGCCGGGTGGAAATGAGCGCACGCCCGGGGGAAAAGAAAGGTGCGGGGAAGGAATTTGTAGGGAAAGGGTTCATTTAATTGATGGAGGCGGTGCCGATCCCGGGCAGAGTTACATTGACACCGGCGAGTGAGCGAAGCGAACACCGCTGTTTCCAGGGTGGGAGGCGAACGAAGTTCGCTGGGTGGGGTTAAGTATCATGAGCGGAGCGAATACCGATTAACTCTGGAGCGATGAGAGTTTGTGGTCCGGAATGGAGCGAGGCGGAATGGAGGATGACAATCTCTGAGAGGAAGTGAGGATAAGATCAGTGATTCGAATGGAGCGGAGTTGGCGGAGCGGAAAGAGAATGACTGATACCTTGGCTTAATCCCCAGCTTTTGGTAAGATACTTTTTGGAAGATTTGTTTACTTTTTGTTTCACTAAGTTGATATTCGACAAGTCTCCTATTTTACTTATACATTTTTTAGCAATTTTTATCCAGTAAGTCATGTTTTGACGTTCTGGGTACCTATTTTGGGCCATAACGAAAATTAACTAAATACAGAGATGCATTGTACAGAAATTTGTGAAATGACATTATGATTCTATTTAAAAAGACACTACAAATAACACAATATTATGTTTAAAAACGTTTTCCATTAGGGTTTGCAGTTGTACCACTGACTGAATTTAATGATAACTTTTTCACCTTAACTGAACATAAAACAAATGAAATTTCTTAAAGAAGTAGATATACTAATAAGTATTTCCTGCCCGTTTAGTTGGAACTTACCGGAAAATTTGAATGAAGATGATATACAATTAGTTTCAAAGGATACGACCGCTCTTTTTGTTACGAAAAGGAAGAAAAAGAATAATAAACAATAAATCTTTACAAGATAAATTATAATTTTTTATGCACTTTTGTCATTAAAGTGAGAAAACTTTAAATGACGCCATATTTTTTGAAGATTCACGTGAAACAATAACGAATGAATAATGGCAAGAAAAAGCTTAATATGAGTATCAATAAGAAGAAAGAGGAACCGTCTTTTATATATAAACCGATCTTAGCAAAAGCCCATACACCACCTTACAAAATACACAAATATTTTGCAAGAAGACCGCATAATGCTTTTTCACAATTAATTAATAATTATTCTAGACCAGGAGAAAAGGTGCTTGATCCATTTTGTGGTGGTGGAGTGACGATATACGAAGGCATAATAAGAGGACGAAAGATGATAGGTTGTGACTTAAACCCATTATCTATTTTCATAGTGCGAAACATGATTAAAAGATCCTCACTTAGTAAAAACTTTAAAATTTCTTTAGAAGAAATCAGAAAATACCTATCATATCTTCAAGGAGAGTATATGTGTTTCGAAAAAGAAGGGAAGACATACAATATTGATTGGGCAGAAATGGCATTGTCAGTACGTTGTCCTTTTTGCGGGAACCCAACTCCACTGTCTAATAAATTAAAGATTAAAGCCACGAGATATAATTGCCAAAATCAATATTGTAAATTTTCTTCAGAAAAATCTTTTGCAATAAAAGACTGTGAAAGAAGTGAATTTATGTATTTGTCGCTTATACATAATACTGGAAAACAGCGTGTTGAAAAAGAATATGATGACGATGATGATATTAGATATCGAGAACATATTAAATTTTTAAAGTCTGAGCTAAGTAGAAACAATGTAATTGTTCCTAAAGATCTTATTCCACTTGAGTGGGATCGTCAATTTGAGGATGGTCTAGTAAAAAAAGGTATTTATTATTTCCAAGATTTATTTACAAAGCGTAATTTATATATCCTTTTACTTTTGTTAAATAAGATTAAATCATACTGTGAATCATTGGAAAATGATGAATATGAATTATTACGAATGATCTTTAGCAATATTGTCAAAGATACCAATATAATGTCCTTTACCAATGAAGGATGGCAAAGCGGAAAGCCTACGACATGGAGTAAGCATGCTTTCTGGATTCCAAACCAATTTTGTGAAGTGGCAATTGCACCTACACTAGAAAAAGCAATCAAAAGGATAGTCGATACTGTTGAATATAATAAGAAGATAAAATTTGAATCAAGATTGGTTAAAAATTTCAAAGATTTGAAGAATGATATTGGGAATGTCCTTCTATACAATCAACCTGTATCTATAACTGAAATACCAGAAAATAGTATTGATGCTATTATTACAGATCCTCCTTATGGCAGCAATGTACAATATCTTGAACTATCACATTTTTGGTATCCTTGGAATAATGACATGTATGAAAGATACCCAGTATTTGAATTAGAAGCGATTTATAATAGAAAGAAAGGATTTAAAGGAGCTAAGGATCAATATAAATACGAACACAACTTAAAAACAGAGTTTAATAAAGCCTACGCCTGCTTGAAACCACAAAGATATATGACGCTTACCTTTAACAACAAGGATATGAGCTCATGGCTAGCTTTGCTATTCTCAATTTTTTCCGCTGGCTTCTCTTTTGTTGATATGTATTTCCAAGATGGTGTAAAGAATTACAAACAAACAGCGCATACAAAAGCAAAGGGATCACCCTATGGCGATTTTATATATGTATTCCAAAAAAATGAATTTCCACAACAAGGAAAAGCATATATTAGTGAAGCGGAGTTTATTGAAGACATAGATAATCTTTTTTCTATACATATGGAAAACGAAAAAAACCAAAATGATGCTATACTAGCTGCTTTTAAGTCTGCAATTCCTTTAATTGCAGGGTTTGTTTATTCGTATCTAAACAATAATACATACCATTCTCTATATACTCATTTTAATAAGAATTACCTTTCCAAATTTGAAGCCAAACACAATGAGGACAAGTAACAAAAAAATCATACGGGAAGAAGAAAAGTTCGATTATTTATACCCTAAATATTTATCAATTTTAGATAGACTTAATAATGAGTATCCCGTAATAGACGGAAGCAACTTTGAGAATCTAGTAAACTTTAAAACTAACAAAACTTCCCCAAAACATGGATGGTATAATTACAAACAAGGATATGGAGAACTACTTATAAAAAGCATTATTGAACGAGAGAAACTAAGTCGTAATGATTTTATATTAGATCCTTTTTGTGGTGTAGGAACAACAAATTTAACTGCCCAATCACTTGGATATAAAAGTATAGGATTTGATATCAACCCGATGGCGGTTTTTGCCACAAAAATTAAAACTCATTATTTCTCAAAAGAAGAAATAAAAGAGATTGAGATGCGATTGAATAGTTTTATATTGCCTGATAAAGCTGTACGAATAGAGAATAGTAAAGTAGTTGATACATCTTTCACCCCTGATGTCCTCGATATATTACTAAAAATCAGGACATACGCGGATTCTATTGTTAATGAATTTGTTTCTGGATTATTTCGCTTTGCTTTATTATCAATAATTGATGATTGTTCTCTAAAGGTAAAAGATGGGAATGGACTAAAAATAAAGAAGAATTATAAGCCGATTTTAAACTTAGTCAGTCATTACCTAGACAAAACTAAGAGAATGCTAGACGACATACAGATAGCCAATTATGATACAGAATGTCAAGCAATATATGGTTCAATGATAAATGAAGAGACTTTTAACAGAATCAAAGACAGAAAAGTGGGTCTATGCGTATTTTCTCCACCTTACGCTAATTGTTTTGATTACTGCGAAGTTTATAAGTTAGAACTTTGGCTAGGTGGATTTGTAAAAAAATATGATGATTTTCAAAGATATAGAACATTAGCACTGCGCTCTCACGTAAACTCAAAATTTGATCATACAATTAAAAATCCTTCTGTTGATGTTGATATTGTATCTGAGATTGTTTCTACTTTCAATATATGGAATAAAAATATTCCTGATATGCTAAGAGGTTACTTTGATGACATGAAAGGCCTTCTACATAATTTATACAAAGTTATAATTCCTGGAGCAAAGTGTTACATTGTTGTTGCAAATTCTGGATACAAAGGTATTCTTGTTCCTACAGACCTTCTATTAGCCGATGCTGCTAATGACCTTGGTTATAAGGTTAACTCAATTTACAGAGCAAGAACTATACGTTCTTCTTCGCAACAAATGAAAATTTTAAATTCTGATTATGATGATCTTATGAGAGAATCAGTCATAGAATTGCAAAAATAACAATATTGGAAATGGAACGCATTACTTTTTCAGATATATTCAAAAAGAAATACACAAAATGGGATGACTTAGAGAAAGCAATTGAGTCTCTCCCTACAACAAAGGCAGTCGGTGATGCTTTTGAGCAATTTATATATGTGTATTTTGTGCTCAACGGAGCTCTTTATAGTCTTGTTGAGATTTATATGTCTAAAGATATTCCAAATAAATATAGAGATAAATACAAGATTGGGAATCTGCAGCATAGAGATAGTGGAGTAGATGGTTTAATAATTAGAGATGATGGGAAATCATTTGCTTATCAATGCAAATTTAGATCAGGCAGAGAAAAACCAACATATGAAGAATTAACCAAATTCTGGTCGGATGCTAGATATTGTGATTATTGCTGTACCGTAGCAAATTCCTACACAGTAAGTAACCTATCTGACAAGCACGAACATAATTTGAAGATTCTAGTTGATGATTTAGATGCACTTAATCCTGAATTCTTTGAAAATTTATATAATTATGTAAACGGGGCTAAATCTACTTATAAAAAGGTAGTTAAAGCTCCTTATGACTATCAAGAACGTATTATAAGAGAGGTCTTAGAAGGATTGAAAATTGAGGACAGAGGTAAAATAATCGCAGCTTGTGGTACAGGAAAAACACTCACTGCCTTATGGATGATCGAAAAAATGTCCTGTGATAAGGTCCTGTTTTTGGTACCAAGTATTGCTCTAGTAAAACAAACACTAGAAGCTTGGGCAGCCAACTGCATTATACCTTTTACTTATTTATGTGTTTGTAGCGACGAAACAGTTGATAGTGAAATAGAAGCAGACGATGTAGATATCCCGACATCAAATTTAGGAGTTCCGGTTACTACTAATGAAGAAGAAATTGCTAAGTTTCTATGTGAACCCACAGGAAAAAGAAAATATGTATTTTGCACATACCAGTCAACTGATAAAATTTCTAATGCTCAAAAATTGTCTAAAGATGATTTTGATTTAATTATATGTGACGAGGCACATAGAACGACAGGTATGCGTTCTCGTTTCTCTCTAGCTCTTGAGGATCAATACATACGATCAAAAAAACGTTTGTTTATGACTGCCACTGAGAGAATGGTCAGACCAATGCTTCTACGACGTGCTAAAGATAATGGTCAAATTATTTTCTCTATGGATGATGAGAGTATATATGGTCCTCTACTTTCAAGATATAATTTTGGAGATGCCATTTCTGATAAGACAATCTCTGACTATAAAATCATTGTGGCTGGCGTTAAAGAAAATGAAGTATATAATTACATCGCAAATAATACAACCATAGCAATAGAAAACATAAACGAAGAAGAAAAGGTGTCTTCTGCGGAGGCGTTATACTCTAAAATAATATTAGCCAAAACAATGAGAGAGTTTCCTGTCAGGAAAGTCATATCTTTTCATTCCAGAATACAGAGAGCTTTAGATTTCGTTAAAGATAATCAAGAAAGTATTTCATTAAGAAATGTTATTAATGAGTTCAATCAACATATATCTAATGAAAACCTCTACATAGATACAGTAAACTCACGACAAAACACAGAAATAAGATCTAAAGTTCTCAAAACTTTTAAAGATAAAGACTATTCAATAGTTTCTAATGCGAAATGCCTTACAGAAGGTGTAGATGTCCCAATAATTGATAGCGTATATTTTGTTGATACAAAAAAATCTCTTGTTGAGATAGTACAAGCGTGTGGAAGGGCTTTGCGAACGAAGAAAGGTGTAAACAAAACAGCATATTTTATCGTTCCAATTCTGATTCCAGAAACTGAAGTTGCGAGTGATATCCTGTATTCTGAGCAATTTGAAGTCGTATATAACATTATCCAAGCGCTAAGGGACCAAGATACACGTCTTGTTGATTGGATAGATAGACTTAATAAAAAATTCGTTTGTGGACAACATATTGGCCAGAGAGATGATGATAAGTGTCCGATAGAAATTCATATCGAGGGTGTAGATATACAACAATTCTCAGAAGAACTGTTTGTAAAGATTGCAACAGTAAATGCTGACCCTGTTAACTACAGATCAAGTAAAACATTTTATGGAAGAAACGAAAGACGTGCTGGACAAGCACGTATTCTGAAAACAATTGGTGATTTTACTTACTATTCTTTCATGACTAATTTGGTTAAACCAACAATCGCAAAATATTTGGATACTAGAAAAAAGAGTCTTGCGTCCACCGAGATAAAAATCAACCACAACAATGTGAGCCATACAAAGAAACTTGGACTTATTAGAAGAGATAATAGAGATTATACATTAACAGAATTAGGAGTACAGTTTTTAAACGGTAAAATAGATGAAACAACTTTATTCAGAAGACAAATTTTAAGATACTCTTGTTCTTTGGAAGATAATAGAATTGACAGAATTTTATTCCCTTATCGTGCATTACTTGAAATACTTTCACGTTTAGGTAAAAATAAATCTATTAACTTTTTTGAATTTGCATTTTGCATATATAATTTGTACGATAGCTCAATTGAATCAATTGTTCATTCTGTAGCTGATATACATTATTTAAGAGAAAAATACCCGAACTTACAAGCTATTAACATCGGAAATAGAGGAAGAGTTCTCGCAGAATTGAATGATTATTATAATACAACTCTAACAGAGACTGACATATGGGGTTCAATGACGACAACAATTAAAAATCAGTATATGTATTTTAGAGATCATCTGTCTATATTCTCCGATATTATTGAGATCAATCATGGAGTAATATATATGAAAGATGGGACTCAAGACAAAGTTAAAAAGCTACTAGCCCAAGATAAGTCATTTGAAGAACTCGACAAACACTCAATTATTGCCAAGTATACAGAAGCCTTTATGTTGTTTATGTTATTCTCAATAACTTGAGAACTGAGAATAAGATAATTAATATAACATATTGAATAATCAAATTATCTTTTCCTCTTTAATAGGTAAAAATTCAGCGAAAATAACTGAAACACAGAAAGTAATCTTTAAGAGAAAAAACCTAGAAGTTTCTATAAATAACAGATAGAATTATTACATTTGTGGCAAGAGGTTACTATTAATAAGGATAATATTACTATGATTAAGTCTGAACTTGTCATTACAAAATGTGAAATTGGTCCTTTTCCAAGACCTATGCCTGAAGGGATGTTCGATCAAATACCATCAGTTACAGTTACTCTATCTAATGGAGAATCGTTGAAGTTGTTTGAGTTCTACCCGGATGAGATTTCTTTCGTTGAGTCTGAATTTATAGGCCTTACTGTTGCAGAAGCGGAAAATCTGCTAACCAGGAAGGATGTGAAATACATCCAATCGTAATTATAGAAATTCATTTCCTTAAATTTTAATAATTGATAGACAGGCAAAAACCTGTCTATTTTTTTCAAAAATAATCAGTTTTTTGTCCAAATAATTATCTGATTTTTTCTTGGGGGTGTGGGTTGTGGCAAAAAAAGACAATTCGTATAAACTTTAATAATCAAGGAGTTGTTTCTTCCCGATTTGTTTGTTTGGGTGGGGAGCGTGTTTTAATTTTGGGTGAACACTAAATTATTCAGGTTATGATTGAAGACAC
>JAKPKU010000261.1 GCA_029553545.1 Candidatus Cloacimonadota bacterium | reverse complement strand
ATAGGGTTTTAGAGATTGTTTACAAGTTAATACATTTTTTGTTTGACATTATTTAGTAAATTTTATAAAGTAGACTTTAAGGAGTGATTATAGTTGTTTTAAAAGGATATATTTTACATGAAAATTAAAAAATTCTTAGCTCCTTCAATGCAAGAAGCGTTGAAGATGATCAAAAAAGAGTTCGGCGATGATGCAATTATTCTTAGTAATAAAAGTGTTCAGTTAAAAGAACACCCTGAATGGAAAAATGCTATTGAAGTTACTGCAGCAATTGATAAAAAAGACGAAATTCCATCGGAAAGCTTTGGCGAGACAGTAAAAAAAGCCGTCGCTGAAAAACCTGAACCAAGCTCTATCTCAAATATTCAATTTAACACTTTGCAAAAAGATATTGGCTATATCAATGACAGAATTGAGCTGATCTTAAACCACATTAAATATGAAAACCTCCCGCATTTACCAAAGAATCTCCAAAATTATAGCAAGCAACTGATCACGTGCGGTGTCAATGCCTCCATTGCAAATTCTATTATTGAAGAAGTCTTTACCAGTTTGAAGGGTGAAGACTTGATGGAAGATGATCTTGTCGAACAAAAAATCATTGCTAAAATGAAAAACATGATACAAATCACTGGACCTGTCAAATTCAATCAGGATGCACCAACCGTCGTCTTGGTAATGGGCTCGACAGGTGTTGGCAAAACGACAAGTGTCGCCAAGCTTGCCGCATTATATAAATTTACCTATAGAAAAAAGGTTGCTTTGGTCTCGGTTGATAGCTTTAGAATTGCTGCGATGGAACAATTAAAGGCATTTTCAGATATTGCCAAAATCCATTTTGAAGCTGCCTACAATAATAATGACCTGATTGATAAAATAAATAAACTAAAAAACTATGAAGTCATTTTGATCGACTCCGCAGGTATTAATATAAAAAATATAAAACAATTAATCGCACTAAAAGAAACAATCAGAGTCTCGCGTGCTGATGAAATTCATTTAATTCTCAATATGACAACCAGATACTTAGAGATAAAAGAGACTTTGAAAAGTTTTGCCATGATACCATATAATGGCGTGATTTTAACCAAGCTTGATGAAAGCTCTTATTTTGGAGATATTTTAAATATCTCTGTCGAAATGGATAAGCCTTTTTCATATATAAGTTTTGGTCAAAATATACCAGAAGATATCAGTCTTGCCAATCGAAATGAGCTTGCACAAATAATTTTAAGAGGGAAATATGACAATCAATAAAACACAAAGCCAAAAATTAAAACAATATATAGATAATGATAAAACCACCAAAAAAAGCAATCTCGCAAAGTTAATTGCCATTACATCTGGAAAGGGTGGCGTAGGAAAAACAAACTTTATACTAAACTTAGCCATTGCCATGTCGATAAGAGGTAAGAAGGTTCTTTTAATCGACGCCGATATGAATCTTTCAAATATAGACGTGTTATTAGGTATATATCCACAATATTCATTGTCAAACCTGATGGATGACTTGATTACTGTGGATCAATTATTAGTAGAAGGACCGCGAGGAATTAGTATTATGCCTGCATCATCTGGTGATATTATGGTTATGAAAAATATAAAAGAATATCAACAAGCATTAATCAATGCGTACACAGAGCTACGTAAAGACTATGATTATATCTTGATTGACACAGGAGCTGGAATCAGCGATTTGAGCGTTGATTTTGTGCTTAGCGCTGATAAAGTGCTCGTAATCACGACCCCTGAGCCCACCGCCATTACAGACGCATATGCTATGATAAAAGTATTGTTCTATCGGGCAAAATCACCAGATATTGGCTTGATTATAAACCTCGCTCAGACTGACGAAGAAGGTAAAACTATCTTCAATAAAATAAACCTAATTGTGCAGCATTTCTTAAACAAATCTGTCGTGCATGCAGGAACTATACCACATGATAGCAGCATACCTGAGTCTGTAAAAGAACAGGTGCCTTTCATTATCAAAAGACCACGATCAGTCGCTTCTGCAAGCGTCCATAATATTGCAATTTCAATTTTAAAAGAGGATAAAGAATGATAAAAAGAAGCCATTATGCAAATGCATGGTCAAACATCGTAGCAATATTGATGTTTTTCCTTACATTTTTTACGGCTTACTTTATATCAAAATACCCTTTAATCTCCGCTTTTATAAGAGCTATTGTCACCCTACTTGTTAGCACTGTAATCGCCAAAGCACTTGTCTTTGTCTGGAATAATTCCATGAGCCCTGATGAGTGGCGACTAATTGTAAAAGGAGCACCAGATCTACCAAAAAGAGCTGATCTACTGATTACCGAAGAAGAGGTCGCAGAATAAGCCTTTAATCAACACACTTTTTGAAAGCACTTGCAATACTGTTCCATGGCACATTCGAACAATTGGCACCCTTCTTTTTTTAAACAACACACTTTCTAAAGCACTTACAATACTGTTGCATGGCACATTCGAACAACTTGTACATTTCTTTTTTTAAACAACACACTACAACACACTTTCTAAAGCATTTGCAATACTGTTCCATGGCACTCTATTACTACTGAGACATTTCTTTTTTTTAACAATAATTGTTCTCTAAGTTTTATTATTCTTTGTAGCGATTGTTTGACATTTATGTTTGTCTAAAGCCTTAAATCCTAAAGTGTGTTGTAGTGTGTTGTAGTGTGTTGTTTAAAAAAGAAATGTATCGCTTGTGTTTGTAGAATATGGAACATTTTGTCTAAAGCCTTAAATCCTAAAGTGTGTTATAGTGTGTTGTAGTGTGTTGTTAAAAATGTTCGGAAAAGTGTGTTATAGTGTGTTGTAGTGTGTTGTTTAAAAAAGAAATGTATCAGTTGAGTTAATGTCTCATGGAACTGTTTGTCTAAAGCCTTAAATCCTAAAGTGTGTTGTAGTGTGTTGTAGTGTGTTGTAGTGTGTTGTCGTGTGTTGTTAAAAATGTTCGGAAAAGTGTGTTGTCGTGTGTTGTTAAAAAAAAGAAATGTATCAGTTGAGTTAATGTCTCAATGTGAGGGCTCCAAAAAATTACCCCAAAAAAAAAGAGCTACTGCATTTAACAATAGCTCTTGTAATAAAAAGTTGATTATTCTGCTGCTTCAGCTGGAGCTTCTTCAGCTGGAGTTTCTTCAGCTGGAGCTTCTTGGGTAGCTTCTTCAGTAACTTCAACATCTGTAGTCTCTGCAGGTTGTTCTTTTTTTGCACATGCAAAAATTGAAAAAGATGCTACTACTAATGCAACGATCATGATTCTTTTGATAGCTTTCATTCTTAATCCTTCCTCCATAACAATTATTTGGTTAAATTATTGTTTGTTTTACACACACTATGTAAATAAACTATGAACCATTATTCTTATTATAGAAATCTTGGCAAGTAATATTTACAAAAAATTTTATAAACCCAAAGTAAAAAAGCTCTAATGCCTTTATAATGCGGCTTTAAGCTGATTTATTTATATCTTTTTATGTAAAAAAAAATATTTATTACTTACAAAAACATGCTTATCTTAAAAAAGAAAGTTAGCTTTTTGCACACTCTAACCATTTTTTAATGATAATACGAGAAAAACTTTGTTGACATTTTTCATGATAATTATATTTTTGTTAAAAATTATATTGAGGTAGAAATGAAAAATAAAACTGAATTAGTAATGAAAATTGAAAAACAAAGTGCATTAGCACGGGCAGCAATTGTGACCATGACTACATTGGCAAAATCTGGACACCCAGGTGGCTCAATGTCTTGCATTGATATTACACTTAGTCTTTATAATACGATGAATGTCGACCCCAAAAACCCTTGGAAAGCTGAACGTGATATGTTCGTAGTCAGTAATGGACACATTTCTCCTGCGATTTACTCAAGCTTAGCTGCAGCTGACTTTGTCAAACTTGATGATGTGATTTCTGAATTTCGTTTAGCTGAAAGCATTTTCGAAGGGCATGTGGAACCTGATGTGCCTGGCGTCGAATGGGCAAGTGGTAATCTTGGGCAAGGCTTGTCTGCCGCTTGTGGCTTTGCTTTGGCTGCAAGAGTGAATAATATCAACAAACAAATTTATGTTATTATGGGTGATGGCGAGCAACAAAAAGGACAAATCTCTGAAGCAAGACGTTTTGCCAAGAAATATGATCTCAATAATATCACCTGTTTTATTGATTATAACCAATTGCAAATCTGCGGCGATATCAGTCATGTAATGCCGCAAGAAATCGTCGCTAATTACAAAAGCGATGGCTGGGAAGTGATTGAAATTAATGGTCATGATATTTCTGAAATACTCGAGGCTATTGAAAAAGCAAAGACACTCAATTCACCTGTGATGGTTTTAGCTCACACTACAATGGGCAAAGGCGTATCCTTCATGGAAAACAAAGAAAAATTCCATGGCTCTACCTTACATAAAGAAGATTGCCTCAAAGCTATTCAAGAGCTCGGTGTAGATTTTGATTTTGCCAAATATGAAAATCTAAGAAAAGAGAAAATTGAATCTGGTAAAAGATCAGTTTACCCTAAAGAAAATGCAAAAAACCTTAGCCTACAAAAAGGCACTGCAATTACCTATGATAAAGCAACTGATAACCGCTCAGCTTGGGGAAATGCCCTTACAAAACTCGCTGAGAATAACCTCGATAGTAAAACAAAAATCGCCGTCTTTGACTGTGACTTGATGGGAAGCGTCAAAACTGATGGCTTTTATAAAGTCATGCCCAATAACTTCTTCCAGTCGGGAATTATGGAACACCACACTGCTGTCTGCGCTGCAGCTATGTCAAAGATGGGCATTCAAACTTTCTTTGCTGATTTTGGTGTTTTTGGTATCGATGAAACATACAATCAACATCGTCTCAGCGATATCAATCAGACAAACTTGAAAATTATCAATACACACGTGGGACTCGATGTCGGCGAAGATGGGAAAACTCATCAATGTATCGATTATGTCGGACTGATGAGAAATCTTTATCATTTTAAAACAATAGTTCCTGCTGATCCAAACCAAACTGACAGTGCTGTGCGCTATGCTGCAATACATCAAGGCAATATTGTCATGTCGATGGGTCGCTCCAAGCTCGATATTATCACCAAAGAAAACGGAGAAACTTATTTCGATGAAAATTACACCTATGAATATGGCAAAGCAGACAAATTGAGAAGCGGCAATGCGGGCGCAATGTTGGTAATGGGAACTGTTACTAATAATGCACTTAAAGTAGTTGAAAAGCTCGCTGCAGAAGGTTATCAGCTTGAACTATGGAATGTTTCCAGCCCACTTAAAGCAGATGAAAATATGCTTAAATCTATCTCCAAACAGCCTTTTATCATCACATATGAAGACCACAATGTCAATACAGGACTTGGCTCAATCATTGCAGATCAACTGATGAGCAGAGGTCTTTTTACACGACTATATAAGTTTGGAGTTGAAGATTATGCATGTTCAGGCTCTGCAGCTGATGTATATAAACACTGCCATCTCGATCAAGACAGCGTTTACGCACGCACAAAAGAGATCTTAGCAAACAATAATTAATAATCTGAGAATATGTAAAGGAGGAGGCACTCTCCTCCTTTTTTGGAATGATATTTGCTTGCTATATAGATAAAAATATCACTCTTGGAGGAGTAATGAAAAAAGTTCTTTATTTGCTTTTTGCTTTTAGCATATTATTAGCTGGTTGCGCTAAAGCAAGTGACCCATTTCAAGACGAACATAGAATGAAAGTGGTCCACACATACACTACTGTCGGCAACCCTCTGGATATGGATTCTCATGGTAATATGCTCTTTATCGCTGATGATTTTGGTGGTTATCATATTTACAATACAAATACAGGCGCATCAATTAAATCTGCAAATTACTTTACATACGCTGGAGTGCCTTCACCATTACAAGTGAAACTTATTAGATACAATCATTTCACAAAATGCATGATTCTTCTAAACAGAATAAATAGTTCTAACTGGCAAATGGAGTTCTTCTCTCTAAACAATCCTACCAATCCTGCTTGGCTCGATATGTCTTCTGGTGATACAGTTGATTTGCAAAGCATTGTTATTAAACCATCTGCAGATACGTCACTCTACGATTTTGCCATTTATCGCTCAAATAAACCAAATAATAAAATCAAATACTCAGAAATAAAACTTAGCAATCGTCCTGTACAACGCGATGTTAAAGAAATCATAACAGCATATCCTCCAGAGAAAATTGACGTCGATGATCAATATATTTACACTGCTTATGGACAGCTTGGCATTACAATATACAATATAACAACCAAAGCTGAAGTCGCTTCTTTTGACACACCAGGCTACGCAACTGATGTAAAGCACAAAGATGGCTATATTTACGTTGCTGACAGACAAGCTGGCTTCCGCGTTTACAAGCTTGACAGCTCAATGAATGCTGAATGTGTTTATGATTACTCGACCACCAGTGGTTATGCTGAAAATATCAAGATCAAAGGTAATTATGCAGCACTGTCATGGAATTCACGTGGTGTATTTCTTTTTGACATCTCAAATCCTGAGAAAATCAAGCTTGTCGATACATTACCAAGCTCTGAGGTGGGCTATGTTAATAATGTGCTTTTCTCAGACTCAGAAAACAATGTGCTCTATGTCGCAAGTCGTGATAAAGGCGTGCTAAAAATCGAGTATTAAGACTTTGCTAAACAGACCTCATTATCTTGAATAAAGTCAACTCTTATGACATGTAAACTCGCCATAGATACAAGCTCAAATGCTGGCAGTATTGCTCTGCAAAAAGACGGAAAAGTCGTCTATATCAACTATGCGGATAGTCTGACTACTCACTCTGAGACCTTGATGCCTCATATCAATGAAGCGTTTAAAACGGCGCAGATCAAGCCAAAAGATTTGGATGCTATCTTACTCGCTAATGGTCCAGGTTCTTTTACAGGTTTACGCATTGCTTTAGCCACAGCAAAGGGCATTGCTTATCCACATAAAATACCTATTTTGCCTTTTTATACACTGGAAGCAAATGCTGTAAACTTTATCAATCAAGGTAAATACATACTCTCAATTGTCGATGCTAAAATGGACGAACTCTATCTCGCTCTATACGATGAAAGCCTCAAAGAGATCATACCGCCCACCTGCTGCTCATATGGACAAGCAGTAGATATTATCCAGAAAGAGCTGACCTCTAACCTTATTCTTTGCGGCGATAAACCAGACAAATTGCTCAATAGTCTTAAAGAAAATAATATCTGCTTCTCTTTACCTGCGGGCATAGCTGATTTAAAGATTTGCACAGCACTTTTTGCACTGCAAGATATACACAATAAGCCTCTCATTTGGGATGCTGAAGCTTTTGCTGAACTCGAGCCCTTTTATGTTAGGAAAACTATCGCCCAGATAAACAAAACTAAGCAATAAAAGCATTTAATAATCACCTGATAGAGCACAGAAAGCCTTCAACTTTGCAAGGCTAAGCATTCTTTTACTTTCTTTTTTCATACAATAGATATTTTCCTTGACTAAAATGCACGATTATTATATCATACTTAAAATTATATTATTATAAGGGAGGCTTAAATGAACATCTTCTCAACAAATGAAGTAATTGAAATGGCTGTACAGATCGAGCGAAACGGCTATGCCTTTTACGATCGTGCACTGAGTAAAGACAATCTCGACAGTGAAACAAAAGATTTATTGACTATCTTAAAGAATGAAGAAATTAGACACGAACAGTACTTTCTTAGCTTAAGAAATGAAGCTGACCTTTTTTATATGGAAGAGACACAAGATTGGGAGATGATATCTTCCTATATTAAACTGATTACAGATTCGCGCCTCTTCTCAGACGAAAAGTCTGCAATCGCTCTCGTTGATCAAGCAAAAAGTGTTATGGATCTTATTAATTATGCTATTACTTTTGAGAAAGACACTTTACTCTTTTTTCACACTCTCAAAGATAAAGCTAATTCTCAAAAAACAAAAGATATCATACAGTCTATTATTCAAGAAGAAATAACGCATGTCTTTAGATTAAGCGAATATAAGAAAAAAATATTAAACAAATAAAGGGGTAAAACATGACTGATCAAGAAATAGCTAAAGCTGCCAAAATAAAGCCTATTGTGGAAGTTGCTCAAACTATCGGTCTTACTGCAGACGATCTTGAAATGTATGGAAAATATAAAGCAAAACTATCATATGACGCTTTAAAAAGAATTGAGAAAAACGAGATGGGACAATTAATCCTTGTCTCTGCAATCACGCCTACGCCTGCAGGTGAAGGAAAAACTACGAATACTATCGGCTTGGCACAATCTCTTAATAAGCTTGGCAAAAAGGCGATAGCAGCAATCAGAGAGCCTTCTTTGGGTCCTGTTTTTGGGGTAAAAGGCGGCGCTGCTGGGGGTGGTTATTCTCAAGTTATACCTATGGAAGACATTAATATGCACTTTACAGGTGACTTTCATGCTATCACTGCTGCCAATAATACCCTCGCTGCATTGATTGACAATCATGTGTATAATGGCAATCAAATGGACATTGACCCTCGTAGAATACTCTGGAAGCGTGTACTTGACGTAAACGATCGTATGCTCAGAGAGTGTATTATTGGTTTGGGTGGCAGCAAGCAAGGTTTCCCACGTGAAGAGGGCTTTGATATTACTCCTGCCTCAGAAATTATGGCAATCCTCTGTTTATCAAATAATATTACTGAATTAAAAGAGAGAATTGGCAATATCGCTGTTGCTTTCACCTATGAGGGCGAATTACTCAGAGTAAGAGATCTCCATTTTGAAGGGGCAATCACTGCACTCTTAAAAGATGCTCTAAAACCTAATCTTGTCCAAACTTTAGAAAATACACCTGTCTTTGTGCATGGTGGACCTTTTGCTAATATCGCTCAAGGGGCAAACAGTATTCTTGCTACCAAAACTGCTCTCAGACTCGCTGATTATGCAGTCACAGAAGCTGGCTTCGGCTTTGATTTAGGTGCAGAAAAATTCTTTGATATCGTCAGCCGTTATGGTGAATTCTGCACATCTGCTGTTGTCTTAGTTGCTACTGTCCGTGCCATCAAAATGCATGGCGGTGCAAAGCTAAAAGAGATTACCACACCAAACCCCGATGCTGTACGCAAAGGACTCGAAAACCTCGGTAAACACTTAGAGAATATTAATAAATTTGGTATGAAAGCAGTCGTTTCAATTAATCGCTTTATCACTGACACCGATGAAGAATTGCAGTTAATCAAAGATTTCTGCGAATCTCAAGGGTTCTATGCTTACGTTGTTGATTTCTGGGCAAAAGGTGGAGATGGCGGTCTTGAGCTTGCACAAAAAGTGATCGATATGATTGATAATAAAGTCTGTATCCAAAAATTCCTCTACAATTGGAGTATGCCAATAAAAGAAAAAATAGAGATTATTGCCAAAGAAATATACGGCGCAGAAGCAATTGACTATTCTGCTCTGGCAAAACAAGACTTGAAACTACTTAAAAAATTCAATTTGGAACACCTGCCTATCTGTATGGCAAAAACTCAGAAATCTCTCTCCGATAACCCTGATCTACTCGGCAGACCAAAAGACTTCTTAGTCACAGTACGTGAAATAAAACTTGCTGCTGGCGCAGGCTTCGTCATACCAATTACAGGTGAAATTATGCGTATGCCTGGTCTCTCAAAGGTCCCTTCAGCTCTCAATATAGACGTCAGTGAAGACGGAGATATTACAGGACTATTCTAATAATTCATTTAAAAATGAATTTAAAGTTTATTATTGCAGAACGAGTGAATCCTACTGATTTGCTCGTTCAATGCAATATACCTTGATAATACTTCGTAATTATATCAAAATATGTAGGATAACGTTTAATGATCAAAAAAGCATTTACAAAATTGCAAAATAAAACAGCTAAAACAAACTCAACCAATAAAGAAATTCAATATGCACTTGTCTCTGTGTTTATGAATTTGGCACGCATCAGGAGAGTTGAAAAAAAGCATATTGATTCATTAGCGCGCCTATTTCGCAATACCCTCTCTTATGAGCCCTCTCTGCTTTACTTATGGGAAATTGCTGAAAACCCGTTCCCTCTCAGACAATCATGCCAGATCTTTAACAAATATTTCATCAAGCGTGATAAAGTCCTGCTCTTTTTAAATATTATCTTTTTAGTTTACCAAGAAAAAGACTTTAATGTGCTTTCCAGTCTTGAAATCATCAAAATCGTTGACTTACTTTATCTCGAGATCTCTCTTTATGAACAAGTGCTCGATATTATTGAGGGTAAAAGCAAGCAATTCACACTCAATGCAGAGATTTTCTTTGAAAACCTCGACACAAGAATACTGCAAAATGACCTCGTCTTTTCCAATGATAAAAATGCAGATATCTCACTGAATAGCTATAAAATAGTAGCTTTAAATATTCTCAATAATATCTTTGTCAGCTCAAATTATCAAGAAAAAGACTCGCACAAAGAAGCATTAATCTACCCCAATACTTTTGTTCTGCTCTCTGACAAAAAACATCAAGCAAACACCTCTTCAAAAGACCTCCCCTTCAACTTTGACAAGGCTTTTTTCCTAAAGCTTTATCAAAGAAAACAAAATAAATCTTGTTTTTCATATCTCTATTCAGACAAAGAAGTCGAACTAAATATTCAATTTAATGGGCTAAAAACGACAATCTCCAGATTATCGGGGTATTACTTACTTAATGGCAAAAAAGCTCGTAAACATGAAGCTTTGGCGCTTGATGATCTCATTCAAACAGATAATAAATCCTATGGTATCAACTTCATCTCTGGCGAGTTTCAACAGCAAGAAATACCAGTCACCGATTATATCCTCTATGACAGCGACGATAAATTAGCCATTATAGAATCCAATAATTCAAATAATACACCAGCCAAACCCCTTGCCCAGCTGACATTCAATGTCAAAGAAAACCAGAGCTTTTTTTCTATTACACCGCTCACTGACCAGTTAGAGCTTTTTATTAATAAAAAGAAAATCAGCGCTGGCAATGTGCTTTTCATCAATGATATCATTCAATACAAAGAGATTAATTATCTCTTAAACAAATACTTACAGCTTGAAGAATTAAAGCAGTTTATCCATAATATTCAAGTCCATGAACTCTATCATGAGTTTAAAAATGGGCAAAAAGTCGCTTTAGACAATATCAATTTTGATCTCAATAGCAAAGAGATGCTCGCTATTATGGGACCCAGTGGCAGCGGTAAAACAACTTTCTTAAAATGCCTGCTCGGCGAAATCACACCCAAGCGTATGAATATCACCATCAATGACAAACCATACAAACCACAGCTATCTACATATCGTCAGTCAATCGCCTATGTGCCACAAGACGACCTATTATTTGAAAATCTGACTATCTATCAAAACCTCTATTATTGCGCCAAAATCCGCGTACCACAGCTGTTTTCAAACTCATCTGCCCTACATGAAAAGATCATGCACATTCTCTCACTAATGGGACTATGGGATAAGCGTAATCTCCGTGCTGGTAGCGTGATGCAAAAGACTCTCAGTGGGGGAGAACGCAAACGCCTCAATATAGCTCTGGAGCTACTCTCAGACCCACAAATTATCATCTTAGACGAACCAACCTCTGGATTATCAAGTAAAGACTCAGAAAAACTGATCGAAACGCTCAATGACCTTAAGCAAATTGGGAAAATCATTCTTGCCACAATTCATCAGCCAAACGCAGAACTCTTCCAACAGTTTGACAAGTTACTTCTATTAGATAAAGGGGGGATTCAAGTATATTTTGGCAAAACAAGCGGCATCTTCTCTTATTTTGATGCAGAATTGGATCAACTAAACGATGACAAACTTCAGCTCAAAAAAGATCTCTCTATGCCTGAATTTCTTTTTGACATTCTGGAGTACAGTCAAGCCAGCTCTGCCGCTCAAATCAGTAAATCAAGCATCAAAGAGCGTCTTTTTTCTCCTCTCTATTGGAAAGAAAAGTACCGCAATAATAAAATGCTCGAATTTCTTCAATACCATCATAAAGAATCGGAAGATCAACATATCGACGCACAAATAGATGCCAAAAAGCAAAAAAGCAATCTCAAACAGCAAACAAAAAAGAATTACTTCTTATTTATACGTAATCTTATCAATAAATTAGCCAATTTTTCTTATCTTGCTATCAGTCTTCTTGCCGCACCGCTTCTTGGCTTGCTGATCTCTTTTATTCTTCGCTATGTAAATAACGATGAAGTCCCGACCTATAGCTTTTATCACAATCCAAATATCATTCTTTTTATCTTTATTTCTATCATTGTTTTTATATTTTTGGGTATGGCATCCAGCGTCAATGAAATAATCAGTGAGCGGCGTATTCTCAATCGTGAGCGTAAGATAAATGTCTATCTTATTGAGTTTTTCACTGCCAAGTTCATCTATCTTGCACTTTTAGTATTAATCCAATCTGCGCTTTACCTGCTTTTTTCGCTACCTGTATTGCAGATCAAGGGCATTTTTTTACAGTATCTCATCCACCTCTTTCTTTCAGGCTTGACAGGCGTCAGCATTGGGCTCTTTCTCTCTTCACTGTTCCAGAGCCGCGACTCAGCCACCAACCTCATGCCTTATTTACTCATTCCACAAATACTCTTTGCGGGTGCGGTAATCTCATTTGCTGAGCTCAATCCACATGTCAAATTCAGCGATAATCGTAGTGTGCCTGAGTTTTGCGATATTGTTTCATCACGTTGGCTTTTCGAAGGTTTGGCTATTGCTCAAGTTGAAAAGAATTATTGGGATAAGAAAGTTGATCTTTTAAATGAAAAGATTATCCAAACACCTTCTTACAATGAAAAGAATAAGTTGTATTCAGAGAAAAACTCTTTTCTCAAGTCCAATTCCAATAAAAGCTTCAAAAATGAAAAATTAGACAAATGGGTCTTTTTTCAAAATGGCAAAGCTGCCAATACTGGCTATTACCAGTTTATGTCAAGCACACGGCAAGTCTTTACTACCAAGGTTTCTGTCGTGAACTACAATATCATCGTATCCATTATTATTATACTATCTTTTAACGGTTTAGCCTTAATTTTATTAAAGTATCGGAAAGAATAAGATGAACATATTTTCAAGACTACAAGACAATGATTTATTAAAATATCTCAATGATCAAGAATATGCCTTTGTTTCGGGCTTTGGTAAAGAGTTTGTTTACCAAAAAAACACCATATTTCAAATCGATACCTGCCTTAATCTGTATGTCATTAAAAATGGTAAAATCTCACATTTCACTTATGACAAGGAAAATCTGCCATTGTTCTTCGAAGAATGTGGTGATCTTGAAATACTTTGGGAGCCTCCATTCTTCTTCCAAAAACCTGATAATATAGAATTTCTTTGCAGCGAAGAGACAACCATTATTCAATATAGCAAAGATGAACTCGATAATGTCTTTTCAGCTCATCCGCTCATTCATCTAAAGATTCAGGCTGCACTCAATGATAGTCTTTGCGAAAAAAACATTAAATTGACTCAAAGAGTACTAAGAGATACAAATGAATAAATTATATGATTCACTCACCACTGAACAAATATCAGTGCTACAAGCAACTGAACAAACTAAACAACACGCTATAAACGATATAATCATTTCTATCGGCGACCGCAACCGTGATATGATGGTCATCGAATCTGGCGAAGTAAGCATTATCTACACCGACAATTCAGGTAATGAATTAGTCATTGCCACACTTGCACAAGGCGATATTATCGGCGAAATGAACTTCGTCATCCCGCTAAGACGCACGGCAAGCATCAAAGCCAAAACTCCCACTACTATCATCTGCTACCCATATAATGAACTCTGCCAGCTTATCCAAAAAGAGACTCTACTCGGAGCCCAATTACTTAAAACAATCAATAAACTGCTTTCTGAAAAACTCTATACAACTCTTTTACAACTTTCAAAGTGAGAGGTGGGGACCCATAAATAATGTAGGGGCGAGCTTTGCTCGTCAGTCGTTTTGATGACCTTCGGTCAGGTTCTGACGAGCACGGCTCGCCCCTACATTAGGCTGCAGACTGAAAGTCTAATTTTCGTTTTTACTCTTTATTTATTAAAATAATGATCATTTTCCCATAACAACGGATTTCTTTCTATGTAATTCCATATATTTTCATATTCTCTTTCAGTTTTAATTATATGATCATAAAAAGATTTTTGCCAAATAGAATAAGTAGAGGGTGTTGCATAGTCAACTATATTTTCTCAAGAAATCTATTTAAAAAAAGGCATAAAATTAATGTAAATATCTCTTGACAAATAAGTTAGGAGGTTTATATTGGTACTTAATCAACCACAAGGAGATAAGAAATG
>JAKPKU010000074.1 GCA_029553545.1 Candidatus Cloacimonadota bacterium | reverse complement strand
CACTATGAACTTAAGCGTTTCTGGATTGTTTGACTTCCATAAAGCAGCATCTTTTGGTCTAACCATAAGGTAATCGAGCATTTTGTAGTTTGTTAACAAAATATCTGGTGGGTTGGACAATAATGTTTCATGGTCGGTGATGACATTCTCTTTGCCCATTGCGGTTGCAGATTTAACTTCTCTACCACCAACATACATGCCACATGTGACATTTCCTTTTAGTTTCGAACTCTTATTAATCTCTTTGGCGATACGTTTCGCTTGGTCTGTCGCTAAAGCATTCATTGGATAAATGATGATTGCTTTGATGCCGCTTTCACCACGATGTTTATAGCAATATTCAAGAACCGGATATAAGAAACATTCTGTTTTACCAGAACCAGTACCTGTAGCAACAATTGTGCTTCTTGGGTCTTCACCTTTTAATCTTTTAAAGGCCTTGCTTTGATGCAAATGTGGAGCAAATCCAAAAACAATAGATTCAAAATCAGGAGCGATTGTTGACGATCTAAAAGGCATCTTCACAGAAATATATGGTTCATGATAAACAGAGTCTCTAGTTCTAAGCATCTCATCAAGAGTGCCCTTAAACCCTTCATTAGTCATAGGAAAAGTAGTCTCAATGTAATCACATAAGCCTTTTTCTAGTTGTCTTGCTAATATTGATGGAAGCATTATTCATTTACCTCCCCATATTTCTTGGTGAAGAATTCCCACGCATTCTTATAATCTTCAATCCTGTTGCACTTCGTAAATGGAGCGACATATGTAATGGTTCTTTCGACAGGACCGCCAGGCATGGTGTCATCCAATACAGTTTTACAATATGTACCAGATTTCATGTTTCTGATAGATTCCCATTCTGGACGTTCAAAACCAACATTTGATAAACCACGATTAGCTGTAAAAACAATTCTTCCTGTTTGATCATACCAAGTATCGTTTTCGTACATTTGAAGGACCGGAAATTGCATCTCATATGCTGTTACTAATTGTTCAAGAGTCATTCCTAGAGATAATGAAACTAAAACATCTAGTTCCACCAGCGCTTGCCTCCTAGACAAATCGTTACGAATGGATGATGAAAAAGAATACTCTTCGTTAAAATTAATTTTTTGCAATCTTTCATCATTCTTTGACCAAGCAAGTGAATTTATAACTGGCTTCGTTTTTTTCCAAAGGTCAGAATAATTTGAAGTCAAGCAATTTAAAACTAATGACCTTGCTATAATCTCATCAACAAATTTTCCTTCTAGTACAGGAAGCATGCTTGCGTTTGTAAAAACGAAATTCGAGCTGCCTAGAGTTTTTACCAAGAAATCGAACGGAAGAGATGCGAACGAGCCACCGACCAGAGCAACCAGTTTCGGATCTTTAAAAGAAAGCCCAAATATTCCATTAATATGGCCAACCCCAGGAGGAATTATTGATGAAACTAATGTTCTTTCACCAGCAAGATTTAGCATTTTTCTACTAACAACGCGATAAGTATCAAGATATGTTTTATTCCCCCAAGGCAATTTTTGTGCGTTGTCTAAATAATTATTAAGCGCTAATAAAGGGGAATAATTGCATCGTTGTAAATATGAAAAGTTTGCGATATCAAGTTGAACATTATCAAAAGCTCTGTGCGTAGAACAATTTCTTTGAGATGCTTGATAAATTGGATTGGCTTGTCCAATATGTGGACCTGAAAGAATACAATCATATGAATCTGAAGGGAAATGGACATTTCTTTTTATAATTCCAGAATTCTGTCCGCCGGTTTCATCCCAACAAACCGATCCCAAAACTTTATTTCCAAGAGATGCTATAGATACTTTTTGCTTTTCGAATGCCAAAAGAATTTTCATTAACGATGTGCAATGAAGAGCTGGTAATCTAGCATTTTCCCACTTATCACTACTATCAAATATCTTTGCAAAAATAGTTAATTCATTTTCACTAATTCTTAATATCCTATCTTTGTGACCATTTCTTGACCAATTGTCGTTCTTGTCTTTTATACCAGGGACTGGTCCGCTCCCATCAGATTGATAGCAGTAATCAATTGTGTCTGCATAAAAAATGTTTGCAATAGAATCAAATGAATCAGTTTCTTTGTTGCAATAAACATTTAGGCTGAATTTATTTCTATTCCCAATTTCAAAAAGTTTGGTTTCATTCTGGAATTGAAAATGATATTTAAGCTTTTTATATAACACCTTTCTCAAAACACCACCGTTTGGATCATCATAAACACCTTCTGGATGAACATACGAAGCTATACCTGAAGGCGAAGATAAATACCAGGCTAATGGTAAAAAACATTTATACAAATTGACTTGTTGTTTTTCAAGAAGAGGATAATTACAAACGGAATTAATGAAAGATTGTTCTCCAGACATAAAAGTGTATTCTTCGAAATACATTTTCTTGTTCTTTTCTGAAATAAGAACATTGTTTCTTTCAAATGTTGTTTGATTGGCAGTTAGTTTGCGAACAGAAAAAATTGGATTGCAATCTGACAAAACGCCTTCTTCGTTCCATGTAATTTTAATCCAAGGCGGATTCCCTATCATTAAATCAAATCCACCACGCTCTTCAAAAAGCTCTGCGAATTCAAGCTCCCAATGCATAAAGTGATTATTTTTTGCAATTTCTCTAACAAGAGCTAATCTTTCATACTGCTCACATAATTGGTCAAGGTTAACTGTTCCTAAATCAGCAAAAGTAGCTTTAATTTCTTTAGCGGTTTGGCTAACAACTTCATCTGTCTCGCTGTCATAATCGAGCAAGTTAATTCCGTAAAGATTTTCACCGGTCTTTGTTTTGTAATACGTATAGCCAGATTTCTTAACAGCGAAAATACCACCCTCAAGAATGAGAGACATATCAAAGATGAATGTTTCTCTGCTTGGCAACAAATCCGCTTTTTCTATAGGCCAGAACCAAAGAGCACACCAATAATCCATAGCAAATTTTAATCTTGCATATGGTCCAGCGTTTTCCGCTTCTTCTGTCTTATATAGTTTTCTAAAAATATAATCTTTTTGTCTAATGGTTGTATGTGACTCTTCAATGTTGTCATCATGACCAAAAATAGACAATTTATCTGCTGTTTTCCTTTTAACAGTGTTTCTTAAATTAACTTGTTCTCTCCATAGTGTATCTATTGCACGCGACAATCTCAGCAACGATTCTATGTCATCAGGGTTGTACGAGTCAGTGAATTCCTTACTCCATTTTTTCATAAGCTCAATCTGTTTTGGAGCGAGGCCTTTAATTACTTTATCAGTGTAATTGCACATTCCAGGATCGCCTAAAAGGAAGTGATATACTTCTTTGTTCCCTCTTCTGGTTTCACCAGGAGCAATTCTATCTGGTGCTTTTGTATACCATCTTAATGATGGGTTATTGGTCTCGAGTTGCTCAATTCTATAAACTTGTTTCCTTGCACCAATTAAAGAATTTCCGTTAACAATTTGAGTTCCAAACCATGGAATATGCCCACCTTCGCAAATGGTGTTTAGCCACAACGAAACCTCTGCCAACTCAACGGCTGTGCTATTTAAGTCAACACCAAATACATTTCTATCAGCGATGAACATTTTAACTTTTTGAACTTCATTGAATCTGTCTTCATATGGAATCAAGATTCCAAGTTCTTCTTGTTTTTTATTCACATAAGCATCCGCTAACTGGTTAATTGCTTCATTTAAGAAGGCTGCACTTCCCATAGCGGGTTCGCATATAGTAAGGTTTAATATTTCATCAGCGGTTTTATCAACCAGCAATTCTTTTAAGGCATATTTAACTAGGCACTTTGTCAATACTTCAGGAGTGTAGTAGGAAGCGGATTTTTCTCTTTCTCTACCAGCTAATCTATAAATGAATGTGCCTTTTTCATACATTCTCGGTTTGCCTTTATGATGGCCGTATTCATATCTGACTCTTTCATCATCAGTGTATTGATTAAGTTCTTCTTCTGATACAAAGTATCCAACATCAAGTTCATCAAACGAATCCCCTGCTCTTTTAACTTCATATAAGTCTTTTTCAGCGATAAACCCTCTGTAAGAAAGAAGCGATTCATAAACAGAGCCTAGTTGGTTGATGCCTAAATTGGCATAGGAAATTCTTCCGCCACCACTCTTACTATCACCACGAGAGACACTCATGAGTCTAATAATTTTAAGAAGTACTGAATTTCTTAATTTAGCTTGAGTAATTAATGGCGTTAAATCTGGATCAAAAATGTGAGCCTTGAGAGGTGGAACAACAAATGTATCATGGATTGATTCTTTTTTGATTGCTTCATCATATTCAGCCTGGTTTTCCGGATATCCATGATAGATAAGATGGAACAAGCCGCTTATGGTTTCGTTGAAATAATATCCATTGCCAATCTCGACAGTGTTTTCATTAATCTCATCAGCGACATCTCTTAATTGTTCAAGAGAATAGCCCTGAGCATATGCTCTTTCTCTCATAGGAGCATAGCCGAGCTCTGGTCTAGCCTCAATAAATAAAACGAATAACATACGATACATGTATCGTAAACATTGCATTGTTAAATCACCAGGATCAACTGGGTCAGTATCTAAATTTCTGTGCTTGTTATGTTTAAGGTCATAGAGAACTTCGTTACCTAATAATTCAATTGATTCTCTAAGAGCATATTTCAAATCTTGAGAAACACCAGCAGCATGCCTATGAGAATTTTCATCTAACTCATCTAAAAGTGAGGTTCCTTCTTCTGGACAAAGTGATTCTTTATGGAGAAGAACCGCCATAGCTTGAAGTGTCTTTTCATCTCTATAAGAGAAAATTGTAGAGACATCAAAACCAAGATAACGCTTTTCGTTCCATTTATTTCTATCAACAAGAGCGATGCCGTTCATTCCAATAAGAACAATCCACCTTGGAGGTACGTCGTTGCTAAATAACGCCTTTGTAATTGCATCCTCAGCGGATAATGTTTCATCAACATCTGCAACGGCAAAATCGCTTTCTTGGAGAATGTCGCCATCGAAAACAAAGCCATCCATGATTCCATCTTCGTCATTTTTATTTAATGAAAGTACCACCCACAAAAGAGGCATTCCATTTTGCTTCTTTATTTCTAAATAAACAGGGAATTGTCTGCCATCAGATAATTCTGCTTTA
>JAKPKU010000069.1 GCA_029553545.1 Candidatus Cloacimonadota bacterium | reverse complement strand
TATTTTTATCTTAATACTCTGTCCAACCATAAATTTGAGACTCTTTAAAGGAGATCAATGATGGTGGCAATAACAGTGAGGCAACACCTGTACCCATTCCGAACACAGCAGTTAAGCTCACTCGTGTCGATGGTACTGCATAGGCAACTGTGTGGGAGAGTAGAAAGCCGCCATCGTTGATCTCCTTTTTTGCAACACACTTTTCAAATCACTTACAAACTGTTCCATGTCATACAAACGCTAATTTTACATTTCTTTTTAAACAACACACTACAACGCACTGCAACACACTACAACACACTTAGGTTTAAAGCTTTTGACAAACAGATCCATGGCACTCTATCACGGCTGAGGCATTCTTTTTTTAAACAACACACTACAACACACTGCAACACACTGCAACACACTACAACACACTTAGGCTTAAAGCCTTTGACAAACTGTTCCATGGCACACAAACGCTAATTTTACATTTCTTTTTAAACAACACACTACAACGCACTGCAACACACTACAACACACTTAGGTTTAAAGCCTTTGACAAACAGTTCCATGAAACATTAACGCAACTGGTACATTCTTTTTTTTAACAACACACTACAACACACTACAACACACTTAGGTTTAAAGCCTTTGACAAACAGTTCCATGAGACATTAACGCAACTGGTACATTCTTTTTTTTAACAACACACTACAACACACTTAGGTTTAAAGCCTTTGACAAACTGTTCCATGTCATACATACTCTAATTTTACATTTCTTTTATTAACAATAATTGTTTTCTAAGTTTTTAATTTTCTTTGTAGGCGTTGTTTGTCATTTATGTATGTCTAAAGCTTTGAATATTAAAAAGTGTATTGTCGTGTGCTGTAAAAAAAATCATCTCTAAAATCGCTTCTAATAGGCATCAGCTGAATTAGGTGAAAATAGTTTTGAAAAAACACCATTTTGTCCTGCCAATATATATAGAGGGTGTTGTTTTTATTTCATTAAGCAAAATTTATTAGCATTAAGTTGAAATTATTAAATATATCACGTTTGGAGTATTTAAAAGATATTGCAGAAGAAAGAGTAACCACACCTATTTGAATAAAGCAAATAATAATCGTGTATTATTTTTAATAATTATATGAAGTATTCTTACATAAATAAAAAAACATTGACAAATAAACAAATAACAAATTATATGTATTCAAATAGATATATTAGGAATTATAGGAGAAGATAATGAAGCATCAAGAAAAAGAATCAAATCCAATAGGTTTTTCGTATGCTAATGATTTCCCTGAACATGATTTTAAGGAATGGAGAGATTTAGCTGAAAAAGGACTTAAAGGCGCACCCTTCGACAAAGTATTACTAACACCAACTGCTGAAGGAATCACTCTCAAACCTATTTACACACAAGAAGATGTAAAAGACATACCATTTTTGCATAATTTGCCAGGCTATGCTCCTTATGTGAGAAACACTACGACAAGTGGCGCTACTAAAAGAACATGGCTTATTTCACAGGATTTGGATATACCTGATCTTGAAATGTGGAATAAGGCATTAAAAGAAGATTTATGCAAGGGTCAAAACTCTGTCTATCTAAAATTTGATGATAATGCACGTATTGCAAATAGTTTAGATAATCTCAATACAAAAGACATTGCTAATGACGGCTTGCCAATTTATAGCTTAAAAGACCTTAAAAAAGCACTAAAAGGTATCTCTTTACCTGATATTAATATCGATATAGAGGCTTATTCTGCTGCATTAGCTGCTGCTGCAATGATTGAAAGTATAGCTGATGAGAATAAAGTAGAATTAAAACAGTTAAAAGGCTCTATTACCACTGATCCAGTCGCCATTTTAGTTAAAAATGGTACTTTGCCTAATACCTGGGATCAGGCTATGAATGAGATGGCTGAGTTGACGCGCTGGGCTGTTCATCATGCACCTCAAATGAAGACTGTTATGATTGATGCAACTATTTGGAACAATGCTGGTGCCTCTGCTGTTCAAGAGCTCGCTTATGCCTTTTCAACTGCAGTTTTATACATTACAGAGATGCTCGATCGTGGTCTAACAATAGAACAGATATCTTCAAAAATTACTTTTAGTTTTGGTGTTGGCAAACACCTCTTTATAGAAATCGCAAAATTGAGAGCTGCACGCAATCTTTGGGCTCAGATCATTGAAAGCTTTAATGGTACAGCCGAAGCCCAAAAGATGCATATCTTTGCCAAAACGTCTATCTATAATAAAACATATTATGATCCATGGGTAAACATTCTAAGAACAACAACCGAAGCTTTTTCTGCTATTCTTGGTTCATGCGACGCATTAAACGTAAGTACTTTTGACGCGGTAGTGAAGAAGAGCGACGAGTTTTCACGTCGTATTGCAAGAAATCAGCAAAATATCTTACTGGAAGAAGCTCACCTTGATAGAGTCATAGACCCTGCAGGAGGCTCATGGTATGTTGAATCTTTGACAAATGAAATAAGCATTAAGGCTTGGGAAATGTTCCAGCAGCTCGATTCTAAAGGCTTTATCAATCTCTTGCAAGATGAAACAATACAAAAAGAAATCGAAAATACACATAATTGGAAAGTCAAAAATATTATTAATAGAAAAGAAGGGCTAATAGGCACAAGCGTTTTTGCCAACCTCGATGAAAAAGAATTGGAAATAAAAGAGTATGATCTTCAAGCAATCTATGCTGAATTGAAGAATGGCTTAAAAACAGAAATGATCAATTTAAGCTTAGATAAAGATATTATCTCGAATATGAGAAAACAACTTGAAGCAGGTATCTCAATAGCCTCTATTTATCAAGCTTTATGGGGTAAGAAAAACAAAGAAATTGAGATAAAAAAGATACCTAATCGTCGCTTAGCAGAAAAATATGAAGAATTGAGAAATGCAAGCTTTGCTTATCAAAAAAAGCATGGGTATTTACCTCAAGTATTCTTAGCTACAATGTCACCAGTTAACGTATTAAAGCCTCGTATGGACTTCTCTCAAGGCTTTTTCCAACCAGGAGGTTTTGATGTAAAAGTCTCAGAATACTTCGAATCTTTTGAAGTTGCAAACAAAGAGGCAATAGCTTCCAAAGCACCTGTGGTAGTCATTTGCGCAACTGATGATACATATCCAGATCTTGTGCCAGCTATGACTAAAAATATTAAGGAAACAAACCCTCAGTTAATAGTCGTTGTCGCTGGTTATCCAGCTGATTATATTGATAAGTTTAAACAGAGTGGAGTAGATTTCTTTATCCATTTGAAGGCAGATACAATTCAAACTTTAGCCGATATTATGAAAAAGATAGGGGTATTATAATGGCAGTCAAACCTAATTTCTCAAAGATTTCTTTAAAAACAAATATTAAAGTTGACCAAATAAATGACTGGTATGAAAAACTAAATAAAGAAGAAAAAGTTAAGGTTGATGATTTAATTTGGACTACAAATGAACAAATCAATGTTAAACCTCTTTATAATGCAGATGATACCGCAAACTTAAAACACCTCAACTACTTGCCAGGTATGGCTCCATTCCTAAGAGGACCATACCCAACAATGTATGTACAAAGACCATGGACTATTCGTCAGTATGCAGGTTTTTCAACAGCTGAAGAAAGTAATGCTTTTTACCGTCGTAACCTTGCAATGGGACAAAAGGGGCTGTCAATAGCATTTGACTTGGCTACACACCGTGGCTATGACTCAGACCATGCAAGAGTTGTTGGCGATGTTGGTAAAGCTGGCGTGGCTGTGGACTCTATCTTAGATATGAAGATTCTTTTTGATCAGATACCGCTACATGAAATGTCTGTTTCAATGACAATGAACGGTGCAGTTATCCCTATTTTAGCATTTTATATAGTTGCAGCTGAAGAGCAAGGTGTTAAATGGGAGCAGCTTACAGGCACTATTCAAAATGATATTTTAAAAGAATATATGGTTAGAAATACATATATCTATCCACCAGACCCATCAATGAGAATTATTTCAGATATCTTTGAATTTACCTCAAAGAATATGCCAAAGTTTAATAGCATTTCTATTTCAGGTTATCATATGCAAGAAGCAGGCGCTACAGCAGACTTGGAAATGGCTTATACATTGGCTGATGGTATTGAATATATTCGTGCTGGAATCAATGCAGGTATCGACATTGATGCATTTGCACCACGCCTCTCATTCTTCTGGGCAGAAGGTATGAATTACTTTATGGAAGTAGCAAAGCTTCGTGCTGCAAGACTTGTGTGGGCAAAGCTGGTCAAGCAATTTAATCCTAAAAATTCAAAATCAATGGCTCTTAGAACTCACTCACAAACCTCTGGCTGGAGCTTGACTGAACAAGATCCTTTTAATAATATTACAAGAACTTGCGTAGAAGCGCTTGCTGCAACACTTGGTCACACTCAGTCATTGCACACTAACTCTTTAGATGAAGCTATAGCATTACCAACCGATTTCTCTGCACGTATTGCACGTAATACACAACTCTTCTTGCAACAAGAAACGGGTATTTGTAATGTGGCTGATCCATGGGGCGGGTCGTGGTATGTGGAATCTTTAACAAATTCATTATTAAACCGTGCTTGGCAACATATTACTGAGGTTGAAGAACTTGGCGGTATGGCAAAAGCTATTGAAACTGGCTTGCCCAAAATGAGAATTGAAGAAGCAGCAGCACGTACACAAGCACGCATTGACTCAGGTAAAGAAGCTATCATCGGTGTAAATAAGTATCGCCTTGAAAAAGAAGAAGCTATCGATATCCTTGAAGTTGACAATTCAGCAGTAAGAGAAGCTCAATTAAGACGACTTGCTGACTTAAAGAAAAATAGAGATCAGAAAGCCGTAGATAAGGCTTTGGAAGCAATAACAAAAGCAGCAGAAAGCAAAGATGGTAACCTATTAGAATTGGCTATCATCGCAGCTCGTGCTCGCGCATCATTAGGAGAAATATCAGACGCTATGGAAAAGATTTATGGACGACATCAAGCTGTAACACGTTCAATTTCTGGCGTGTATAGCTCAGAATACGCAAAGAAAGACGAAGTTGAAGAAGTAAGAAAGCTTACCGATCAATTTGCTGAAAAAGAAGGTAGAAGACCTCGTATTATGATAGCAAAAATGGGACAAGATGGTCATGATCGTGGCGCGAAGGTGGTTGCTACTGCCTATGCTGATATGGGCTTTGATGTGGATATGGGACCCTTATTTCAAACTCCTGAAGAGACCGCAAGACAAGCAGTAGAAAATGACGTACACGTTATCGGTATGAGCTCCCTTGCAGCTGGACATAAGACGCTTTTACCACAATTGATAGAAGAACTTAAAAAAGCTGATAGAGAAGATATCATTGTTATTGTTGGTGGTGTTATACCTCCACAAGATTATGATTATCTCTATGAAAATGGTGCTGTAGCAATCTTTGGACCTGGTACTATCTTGCCACGTGCTGCAAAAACTATCATGGAAGAAATTAATAAAAGACATTAAGAAATTAATCTTACAAATAATAAAGGGCGAACTAAATTGTTCGCCCTTCTTTTTATCAAATTACCTATTATCTGTTAATCTAAAAGCTTATTCCATAAGCCTTCATACATCTTCCACTTCCCATCTTTATCAGATTTTGCTAAAGTAATTGTGCGGTTTGACATTGAAGGTACCTCTTTAATTAGATCTAACAATGCATTTGAGACTTGGTATGTGTATGCATCACTTTTACTTTCACTATAGCCTAAAAAGACAAATGTCTTTTCATTATTTTTGAGATTAATTGCCATTCTTAAGCTATTTTCGTGGGTGATATTGCCGACTACTGCATAGTTGTAACCGAGCTCTTCAATCTCTGTAATGATAGGTGACAAGAATTGCTCTGCATCATTCCAGCTACGTGGGAAATAGTCACATACGATGCTTAAATCTTTAATCAATTTTCCATCTTTTTTTAATGGTTCAAGATAGTAAACTGTTAGGCTATCGCTTTGTCTATAGCCAAGTTGTGCATAATGCATGCCTTTTTCTGGTATATTAGTAGTGTAAACGCCATTGCCTTCATAGTTTATCGGTTCGTATAAGGTAAAGAATTGACCATCTTTTATGAAGCTGATCTGTAGTTGATGATCTTCTAAAGTAATAGGCTGATCTTCTTCGTCAAGGCAAGTGATAGTGATTTTTTGAGTGCTCTCTTCTTCGTTAGTGGAGCTATCTTGTTCATAAAACTCATTTTTTTCAAGATCATAATAATTCCAGTTACCGTTTGTATAAACTCCAGCCACATTTGGTAAACGTGTGTACATTGCAGGAATTCTGTTTGCTCTTAAGTAATTGATAGCGAGCATTTTATATTGATAAGAATTTAAGTTCTTTTGATTAAGAGCAATCTCTAATGGTAATAAGCCTTGCAGAGATTCTTTATTATTCAGCTTGTGCTTCTTTGAAAAATGTTTTATTACCTGTTGTGGAGATGGTATTTCTTTTGATTTTAAGATCATTGATTTTGGATAAATGCTCTTGCTTTGATCTTTGCTTGGCAAGTAATAAGACTGCCATGGTTGTGGTTCATAAAGGGTGTTTGGGTTGATTATGTTTAAAACAAGTTCTTTGTTCATTGTGTTGATTTGAGGGTAGATAAACTCAAACCAATTTTGGTGTCTTTCAATATAATTTGCAGATTCAGCTAACCAGAGATCTTTTTCATCACTATCTAAGAGAACTTGTAGCCATTCTTTTGAATAAGAATTTTTGCTCAGGTAATCATACCAGACTCTGTAGTTCAGTCTACTTGTCTCTAATACTTTCACAAATAAGCTATCGGTAATGTTTAGATCTTTTATTTCTTTTTCAAATTTATCAACCTTTGCTTGCCATCTGTCATTAGCAGTTTGGCTTTGTTCACGCCAGCTTTGAGGGTTTTCCATAAAGTTTAATTGCTTATTGGGGTATTTCATATATGATTTCTCTTTAGAGAGTACAGTGTTTTTAAGAGAGATCGTGATATCTTGTACTTTTTCACCTTCTGCTGGGATGAATTGTAATGCTGAGAGGCTGTCTTTAATAGCAAGCAGGTAAAATGCTCCCGCACCGACAGAGAGGGTCTTTTCACCATTCTCATCACAACGAATGAAGGTCTGTGGGCGTAAAGAATAAGTGTTATACACTTCAATTCCAATAGGGCAGTGGGGGATAGGTTTGTTTGCTTCATCAAGTACTTTGATATTGAGTGTTCTGGTATTTTCTAATGCATAATGTTTGATACTGTTTACAGATGCGCCAAACTCACCTTGAGATAGTACTTCTTCATCTTCAGCAGGGAGAGAGCTTGAGGCGGTAATGATAATCATTTTATTGCTTAGTCCTGCTATCCAGCTTTGATTGGGGTAATAATCTCCATCAAAACGCCAAGTGCCATTTATATAAAACTCTGCCCATGCATGATTGTCATCTTGATGAGCCCACCATGGTGTACTAACAGGTCTTGCAGGTAAACCTAAAGTGCGCGCGATTGAGACCAGCAATATCTGCCATTCTTCACATCTTCCATAAAGTGATTTGTTTGCCACGTCAAGAGGTCCTTGATCACGTCCACTTGTTGGCTTATAGCGCAAGATCTCATTTGTTTTGAGCATTGCTACTCGGTATAAGTCTTCATCGTCTTTGACAGTTGCTCTAATTTTCTTCAGATCTAAATTGTCTTCACTTTCAAATACTTGGCGATAATTACTGATAGGTTCTTCTGTGACAGTAAGTTTTGCTATGTATGATAAGAAAAACTCATCTGGTTGACTGATACCCTTCTCATCCATTAAGTCCTTTAAAGATAGGTAATGATTCTCGATAATTGTGCTTTGGCCTGCGGCTAAGCTACCACTTTCTTCATATGCTAACAAGAAACTCATCAGTCTATCTGGGTACTTTTTGAGCAAAGATTGATATTCTTTTTTGCAGTATGATGGTAGCGAATTAATATTTGATTGAGCTTTTTTATATAAAGTATTATATAGCTCGTCATTATCTTTGGCTATCAAGCCAGTAAGCATAATGGTTGTTATTAATAAAAATAGTATAAACTTTTTTAATCTTTCCATTCAGAGCCTCCATTTTTTTGTATTAAAGAATAATAATAGCTTTTTTTGTCAACTAAATAATGGTGATATATATAGGAAATAGATATGAACCTTTCAACCTCGCCTGGTGCTTATTATTAGTATATTGAAAAGTTCAATTGACAATTTAACTATCATTCTAATTAATGTAATTGGGAGAGAAAATGCAATATAAATATTTGAAGAAATGGGTGCTGGAAAACAAACAAGAGGGCTTGGTCTTTAAGAGATTTGCAAAATATGAAGACCAATATTTACTCTTGTTTAGAAATATTGATAGAGCATTGCAGGTATCTTTTTCATCAACTGAGCAATTTCTTTTCTTTAATCAAGATTATCAATTACTTGATTATGAGGAAATTAGTGAAACATCTTTAATCCAGACTCATCTTAAGCATTCAAAGTTAAAGGATATTGTTATTGAACAAAATGATAGAATCATTTATCTCTACTTTGAAAGGTTCAATATTTATAATGCAATTGAGACGCTTGTTTTGGTGTTAGAAATTATGCCAAGATACTCAAATTACATACTTTGCAAGCTTATTAATGATAAATTAATGATAGTTGATTGTCTAAAGAAGATTAGTTTTGCTGAGAATTTAACACGGCAAATATTGCCTGGTCTTGAATATAAGAAGCCTACAACAAGTTATTTAGTCGTGCAAGATAATCCAGAATACCCTCTTTTTATCTCAAAAAATAGCATTAGTAATACAATAAATGAAAAGCCATATTATGAGATGAATATACTGTTTCAAGACCTATATTTTGAGCATTTGCTAAAGCATAAGCTTGACACTTTAAAGAAGCATGAACAAAGTAGAATTGTAAAACTTATTAAAAAGAAAGAAGAAAAGCTTAGCAAATTAGAGTCTGAGCTGTATTCTGAAGAGGTTGCCTTTGAGTTCAAGAAGAAAGCAGAGCTACTCTTAGCATTTCAAAGCCAATTACCAAAGAATACAGATAAAGTGGCTTTGAATGATTATTATCAGCCAGATAATCCCTTAATTGAGGTAACCCTTGACAAAAAACTGAGTATTAAGCAAAATATAGCATTATACTTTAAACGTTATAAAAAGGCTCAGTCAGGCAGAGAAAGAGTGGCAGAGCAAATTGCAAAAGTACAAGCAGAAATAACTATATTGAAGTCTGAGCTTGAAGAAGTAGGGGCTATTAGCAATTATAATCAGTTTCAAAACAAAGAAAACATAGAAACAACAAAAGATCAAAGTAAATCAGTGTTTCGTAAACTGCCAATCAATGATGAGTGGGAAATCTTGGTTGGGAGATCTAATACAGAAAATGATTTACTTACATGTAAGACAGCAAAGCCAGAAGATTGGTGGTTCCATACTCGCGTGTTTAAAGGGACTCATGTAGTCTTGAGGAATTATAAGAAGCAGAACTTGCCAGAGAATCTTTTATATCTTTGTGCTAAGATTGCTGCATGGTATTCTAAAGCAAAAACATCAATCAATGTTCCCGTTGATTATACGCAGATTCGTTATGTCAGAAAGCCAAAAGGCTCCCCCAAAGGTTATGTAATTTATACAAACCAAAAGACAATTTATGTCAACCCAATACCATTTAGAGAAGCCGTAGAGCTTGTAAAAAGAGGAGTTTATTAATGGACTTATACACCTATTTACTATTCCCATTGCTTATTGTCATGGCAAGAGTTATGGACGTTTCCTTAGGAACACTAAGAATAATTTTAATTTCTAAAGGACTAAAAAAGCTTGCCCCTGTAATCGGTTTTTTTGAAGTATTTATATGGATTATTGTCGTCAATAAGATTATTACAGGCGTAAGTCATCCAATTACCTATTTTGCATATGCTTTAGGCTATGCATTGGGTACATATGTAGGCCTTTATATAGATGGCAAACTATCTCTGGGTAAAGTCATGATACGTATTATTTCAAAAGATGACCCCCATGTTCTTGGTGAATTATTAAGAGCAAGTAATATCGGCGCAACCGCTGTGAAAGCTGAAGGTAGAGATGGTGAAGTTACTATTTTGCTTTCTATTGTCAATAGAAAAGAGTTAAACAAGGTATTAAAAAGGTTAAATGAGTTTAACCCCAATATCTTTTATACCGTTGAAGATATTCATACTGTTAATAAGGGTTTCTTTGGCAAAGCAAGCAAGAATTTAAAACACAAATAACATGACTATTTGATATCTCGAACCTGTTTCAGGAGTCTTTTTTTATAAAATGTGGGTGTTTATTATTACATAATTCAGGTTAATAAACTGAGAGCTTTGAATTAGAAAACAGACATATTAATTAAAAAATAAAAGAGGTATTCAATGTCAGGTAGCTTTATCGATTCAGAAATAGACAGTATTGTTGAGAAATTCTCAGATGAACCAGTAATGAAAGTTTTAAAATTATAAGATTGGTCACGAATTAATAAATTATCAAACAAAGCTAAATTAACAAATGTAGGAAAACATCGTATTCCATATAGCCCAGTTTTGATGACAAAGATATTTTAACTTCAATCGATGTATGGCTATTCGGATATTGCAATGGAAAAGCAGCTGCACTTTAATCTATTATTTATGAAGTTTTGTGGACTTTCTACAACAGAAAGGAAACCAGATCATTCTACCATATCTAAATGGAGGGATCGATTTATTAAAGAGAATATTTTGGATCAGAACCATGATAATAAAGAGATTGAAACATAAGAATCAGCACAGTGAGATACAAAGTGGAGCAACTCTATGGGCTGATTAAAAAGAGAAATGGAGGCAGAGCACAACTAATAGGAATGTCAAAAGTGTCCTTTGCAAATACTATGAATTGTATCATTCATAATGTTGTATGGAGCCTTAAATTTGTTTGTTTTGCTTAGTGCATAGGAGAGGTCTGTCCAAATTTTGGATAGATCAACAAAAGGGAGGTAAAAAAGCTCCAAAATACATAGATTTCTGACAAAAAGGTACAGATTTAGCTTAAATTAAGGCATTATATTCTAACTTTTTTTGTAAATTTCTAAATCAAAAGTCTCAAGAGGTGTGTTGTTAAAAAAAATCGTCTCTAAACCCGCTTGTAGTAGGCATCTGCTGATTTGGGTGAAAATAGTTTTCAAAAAACCTCATTTTATAAGCCCTATATATATAGAGGGTCGTGTTTTTAATTTATAATTCTGCTTTATTCTTTTACATGATATTTTGCTTTACTATGTAACAGCCTCAATATGCTAAACTAATTTAGCAGGGGACTATGCTTCTTTAGGCACTTGATTAAAAGCAATGAGTATATTTTAGCATATTATTATTGTTCAGCGCCTTCAATGCTACTATTGAATAATCTTAATAGTACAGGTAAATCCCCATCAATATTGACATTACTGAGATATTCTAAGTCTAAATAATGATAAATATTATCCTCACAGTCAAGGCTCTCACCACTAATAAAAGCTTCGCTTAGGTGGACAAAAGTTAGAGGACCCAGAGTATTATTCTTAGCTTTTGAGGGATTATGATGATAAGCAACTGCATTTACCACAGAGGTTGGGAATCCCCAAAGATTTAACAAATATGCCCCTATCTCAGCATGGGTAGTGCCTAAAATATCTTTTTCTGCTTGATTGATAGATAAACCATTTTCTGCTGCATAGCAGGTGATATCATCCCATTTATTTGTCTTTGTGACAACTATAAATTTACCAATATCATGCAATAGAGAGGCTGTGAAAGTATGATCTTGTATCTCGTTAGAGCATTTATAATACTGTGCACAAGTCTTAGCAAACTCTGCAACTTTAGTGCTATGGCTTTCAAGTGCCTTAATGGTCTTAACTTCTTGCAAGTTTTCACTTTCAAAGTTAAACACTTGAAGATAAAGAACAATAGCCTTTAACACATTAGTGCCCAAAAAGACCACAGCATTTTGAACATTATTAATCCGCCCAATATGTGTAAATATGGACATATTGGATACTTGAAGAGTTCTGGCAGTTAGAGAATAGTCTTTTGCTATAAGATCAGCAATCTTTTTGAGAGGGACATCAGGTGATTTTAGTAAATGTAGCAGTTCAATATATGTATTATGCATTATTGGTAGCTCATCAAAAGAGTTTATTAATTTGGTTAAATGATTGTTTTTCAGTAGCTTTTGTAATTGTATAGCCCTGATAATTGTGTCAACTAATGTTTCACTCATAAAGCTCTTTTCGATAATCAAGTGTACTAAATTGTTCGTCTTAATGATCAATTCTTTTGACCATTCATCAGCGACAAGAATTCTTACTAAATATGGATAGCTTTCTTTTATTTTATGCAAAAAATCAAGGTAGGAAATGCTTTCAACATCCCTATTTACAATGATGATATCCAAATCTTCATGAATTAATACCTCATCGATTTCATCATAATTACAAATGTCAATGAAATTATAGTTAATTTCAAGGGTTTTTAATTGAGTTGCAATTTGATTAGTTATTTCCTTGAGACACCCAAAAGTTAATATATTTAGTGCATTTTTCATTATACTCCTCCTCATTAATAAATATTAACATGATTGGCATAATAATCAAACTTTATTTTGTAAATAGTATAAAAAGAATAAAAATGAGTAAGATAGAAAAAAGTAATGGACAAAAATGTAATAAAAAAGAAAATAGGTTCAGAATTAATATAATTATGGAGGGAAAAATGAAATTGATCGAATGTGTACCTAATTTTAGTGAGGGTAGAGATCATGGAATATTAGATCAAATAGCGGCTCAAATCAAGGCAGTAAAGAATGTTTCTTTGCTCGATGTTGATCCAGGTGCAGATACAAATAGGACTGTTTTTACATTTGTTGGTGAACCTAATAGCGTTATTGAAGCAGCATTTTTAGCAATCAAAAAAGCAGCAGAGCTCATAGATATGTCAAAACACCATGGTGCACATCCAAGAATGGGCGCAACTGACGTTTGCCCTTTGATTCCTGTTGCAGGAATTAGCATGGAAGAGTGTGTTGAACTATCGAAACGCCTTGCCAAGAGGGTTGGTGAAGAATTAAATATCCCTATATACTTATACGAAAACTCAGCTAGCAAACCAGAAAGAGCAAACCTGGCAGATGTGCGTAAAGGTGAATATGAAGCATTATCAGAAAAGATGAAGGATGAGTATTGGAGACCAGATTTTGGACCATTTGCCTTTAATGAAAAAGCTGGCGCAACTGCTATTGGAGCAAGAGAATTTCTTATTGCTTATAATATTAATTTGAACACAAGAGATAAGAAAAAAGCAACTCAAATTGCTAATATTATTCGCGAAAAAGGAAAAGCAAAACGAGATGAACAAGGTAAAATAGTGAAAGATGCAAAAGGTGAAACAGTTTTTGAACCTGGCTTATTTCAAAACTGCAAAGCTGTTGGATGGTATATTGATGAATATAATAGAGCTCAAATCTCCATGAATTTAACTAATTATAAGATTACTCCAGCACATATTGTACTCGATAAAGTTCGTGAATTAGCTAATGAAATAGGTGTGATCGTAACCGGTAGCGAGTTGGTTGGGTTGATACCTAAAGAAGCAATAATCATGGCAGGTAAGCATTATCTCAAGAAATTAGATGAGTCTGCAGGTATGCCTGAGAAGATGTTGATTGAAACAGCTGTACAGTCTATGGGCTTAGCTGAATTATCACCCTTTGATATAGAAAAGAAGGTGATTGAATATGCAATTCAACCTAAAGATAGACTTGTTGATTTAACAATAGAGGGTTTTTGTGATGTCCTCTCAATTGATGTTCCAGCACCTGGTGGTGGAAGCGCTGCCGCATTGTGCCTTGCTTTGTCTGCAAGCTTAACATCCATGGTGGCAAATCTCACTATAAACAAAAAAGGTTATGAGGATAGTTGGGAACCAGCTAAACCAATAGCAGAAGATGCACAAAATGTTAAAATCAATGCTCTACGTGCTATTGATGAAGATACAGAAGCTTTTAATGACTTAATGGCAGCTATGGGTTTGCCAAAGGGTACTGAAGCAGAGAAAAAGGCACGACATCAAGCGATGCAAGATGCAACAAAAAATGCTATTATGATTCCTTTTAAAACAATAGAAATCGCATTAGAGTGTGTACGACTTGCGGAGAAAATATCCAAGATTGGGAACAAAAATGCTGTTTCTGATGCAGGTGTTGGTGCTATTACAGCCAATGCAGGTGCTAAAGCTGCTTATCTCAATGTGAAGATTAATATGGCAGAAGTCGAAGACGAGGCATTTAAAAAAGATATCTGTAAGAGATCTGAAGACTTAATTAATGAAATAGATGCTTTGGCTTGCAATGTCGAAAAAGAAGTTAGAAAGCTGCTTGTATAAGATTATTTAATACGGGTGGACTGTTAGGTCCACCCAACCTAATCAAGAGAAAGAGTGGATAGTTATGAGTGCAAATATCTATCAATTAGTCGATCAGCTAAGCCATGGGAAAAAAGAAGACACAGTCGCTTTTATTTTTAAGCATGGTAAAAAACGCTCTTGTATTAAGGATGAGGTAATTATCACAGAAGGTGGATTGGCAAGCTCTGTATTTATTATACTTACAGGTAAAATCCAAGTCTATCGTAAAGACCTCCTTAATAACCTGGTGATTATCTCTGAATCAAGCGACGGCGATATCTTTGGAGAAATGGGAATATTTCTTGATAGGAAAAGAAGTGCATCTGTAAAGGCTCTTGTTGATACTGTGGTAATGGAATTTACAAATGCAGATTTTGTTAAAGCTATATTAAATATACCAGATTTAATGTATCGTTTATTTAAATGTTTTGCTGAAAATATTACAAGTATGAATGACTTACTCAATAGAATGAGCGAATTAAATGTAATAAAAACAATTGTCAGTTACTTCTTGAAGATTAATATCGAGTCTAAAGATGAAAGTGGTAAAATAACTGTATCACTTTTAACGCTTTCAAAAGAACTATATTTGGCAAATGAGCAGGTTTACTCAGCATTACAATATCTAAAGAAAATCAATGCACTTGAACACTTTTCAGTATTAGCAGGCTCGATATTTACCTTTCAAATTAAAAATGAAAAGATATTTGAGCTATTAATGAGCCAAAAACTTCAATAGTATGGATAATTTGTATATTATTTTAGTGGAGCCTGTATATAAAGGCAATATAGGCGCTGTGTCTCGAATAATGCATAACTTTTCCTTTTACAACTTAAGAATTGTTGGCAAGATGCCTGAAAAAGAAGATAAAATCTTGGCAATGCACTCAGAAATGATTATGAATAAAGCTGAAATATTCTCTGATTTGAAGTCTTCATTGCATGATATTGATCGTGCTATTGCAGTTACCAGGCGCTTTGGTAGAAAAAAGAAGATAGACTTTACTCCTACAGAAACAGCTAAGTATGTGCATGACAGTACAGATCTCAAGGTCGCATTGGTTTTTGGACGCGAGACATATGGTCTTACAGACGAAGAGATTGAGCAATGTCAATTGCGCACTTATATAAATGCAAATGAGGATTTTTCATCGTTGAATTTATCTCAAGCAGTAGCGATAATGCTTTATGAGATATACTCTTATCAACGTAAGCAAAATGAGCTCGAAGAGCATGTCAATCAACATGAGATCGATGATACTATCCTGTATTCTTTAGAAGTTTTCGAGCAAATAGGCTACTTTAAAAGCTTTCCGCAAGATAATGTGAGAAACCTCTTACAGAGCTTATTCTATAGAGCAAATATAACAAAGCCAATGGCTTATAAAATAAAGGCAATGTTTAATAGAATTCATGTATTACAAAAAGGTAAAGGGTATGGATTCAAAATGACAAAAGAGGAGGAAGAATGAAGAAGATAATTTTTATACTGTTTATATCTACGATCTGTGCGCAGGCGTTTGCTTTGGGTGCATTCAATCTATTTAATGGACGTAATCACCCAGAATTAGTTTGGAAAGAAATCAATACAGAAAATTGCAAAATAGTCTATCATGAGCCTTTACTTGAATATGCTCAGCAAAGCGCTGATATCGCTCAAGAAAGCTTTAATACCTATACAAAAACATATGGTATTGTACCACAAGATAAGATGATAATCTATTTGTCAGATCAAGATAATATCTCCAATGGCGCTGCAGTATTGACATATTATATAATGATATGGGTTAATCAGAATGACTTTACTAAGTCTTTTACAGGCAATGATAAATGGTTGAGAAAGGTGATTGCTCATGAGGCTTCGCATTGGTTTGTAGCGCAGTCTTTGAAGGATTGGATGTCACCATTTTTGCCTCTTGGTGCTTTGACTTTTCCAACATCTCTCAATGAGGGCTTTGCTCAATTCTTTAGTGGCGAGCCTTGGGGCTATAATCGTGGTGATAGGTTTTTAAGAAGATCAATTTATTCTCAATCACAAAAAGATCCTTCAGGCATGTTTGAAGGCGGGTTGATGTATGGCGCAGGGTTTTCTATGGTAAGATATCTGCAAATAGAATACGGTGAAGAAAAGCTGATGCAAATGCTCCAATATCGTAATCAGGCAAAGATGTATAACTTTGAAAAAGCGTTTAAAAAGGTTTACCAGAAGAGCTTTGAAGAGTTTACTGAAGAATGGCGACGTTATGTCTATACTTATTATTATGGACAAGCCTTTGTACAACAAGGTACAGACCTAAACCGAGACTTTAGTATCAATGCATTAACTGAGTATAAGAGTAATTGGCGAGACTTTCAAAACATTATTCTTAAGGAAGATAAAGCACTGTTCATGGCAAGAAAATCTCAAAGTCAAAGATATTATGACTTGGTGCTGGCAACAGTAAATGCAGATAGTCTAAAGAAGAATAATTTTCATTTTAAAGACGAAACCTATATAGCTAAAAGTGGTAACTTCCCCTCATTCAGCATTAGTGAGAACAATGAATGGGTAGCTTATTCTACCTATACACGTGCCAATAAGGGGAAAATAGCACCTCGTGTCTACTTATACTCTGTTTTAGAAAAAAAGAAGTTTACTCTATCAGAAGGCAATCTTGTTCAAGTCGATAATGCAGGTGGAGTCTATTTTCAAAGACTTGATAGAGAGTCAAATAAGATATACTATCGCTGCCCATTAGGGGGTGAAACAATATGGTTGGAGCTTGACAAGAGTATTCAGGTAGGTGACTTAAGGCTTTCTCCGTCAAGCGATCTTTTGGCTATAACTACTTTTGATGAACAAAACAAGTTTAATATATCTGTCTATGAGACAGTAAATTCTAAATTAATTATGCAACAAGAATTGCCCTATATGGTTCAAGATCTTTACTGGCAAGATGATCAACAGATCATTATTTCAATGGAAAAAGTTGAAAACTATCAGCTCACAATTTATAAGCTCGAAGTAGCTTCAAAGTCTTTGTCAGAGTATCAGACACCACCTTTTAATATAATGCCGTTAAAAGTTGAAACTGTCAATGATACAACATTTACTTATGCACTGACAGAGTATTATCGTGGAGGATTTACCCTTGGTAAGACGATGCTAAATGAAAAAGAAATAGAAGAAAAGCCAGTAGTTCAAAATTATTATACTAAATGGATAGATACAATACCAAATAATCCTTTGATAGAACCAATACCCAGTGCAGAGAAAAGCGAGCCAATAGCTTATAATTCTTTCAAGAATATCAAGTGGAGACAAGGGTTTGTTTTGCCACTTTATCGGCAAGCTTTAGGTACTTTTATCTTATCAGAGCCACTTGGCAAGCATATGATTTCTGGCTCAGGCTTAATCCCTTATGATTTATCTGATAAAAAGTATTGGGTACTGATGTATAATAATAATTGTTTTTATCCAAGTATCTCAGTGATGGCGCTTGAAACAGAATGGTTTGCAGGTATCGAAGATAAGAAGGTCTATTTTCAAGACATGCTTAATTATAGCATCAGTGCTGATTTTCCTATTAATACAAGTACCTTCTTTTCAGCAATGAACGTTGGACTGGGCTTGCATTATCATGATATTAAAAAGAATAAAAGCGATTTTCTGACCTACTTTGATGATGCTAAAATCTTCAGTACAGAAGGTTATGCAAGCTATGTATATAACTTACCTTGGCGAAACAGTTACTATCATCCTGTCAGAAAGATTGAAACACGTTATAGCTTACAGAATGGCTTTGGAGACTATAAATATACCCAAAACAGCTTGCAGCTGAATTTATCTTATGCTCCATTTATAACTAAATTTAAAGAAGAACAATTGAAGACAATCTCTCTTAATAGTAATAATAATATTCAACATGTCAGTGGCGACCAATTGAAGCAATTTTTGCCAGGTATTGACCAGTATGAGTTTTTCCAAGCAGGTACTCAGCCTGCTTTTAATAGATTTTACCTGAGAGGCTATGAGGAATCACATACAGCAAAGACACTCTTTAACTCACAAAATGAATTGACAGTTAAAATTAGTGATGCATTTATTTTTGGAGGCTATGCGGGGGCATCATTATTTGTTGATTATACGCGACTATTAAACATAGATAATACACAAAAAGATAAAGAATACAGAGCTGCAGGCGCTGAGATTAAAGCAGCTGTGAACCTATTTGGCATAGATGTGTTGGGTAAATATGGTATTGCTTACAACTTCAAAGGGGAAGAATTGAATGAATATTTTATAATTAGTTTGCCCTTTGGTGCAAATATGTTAAATTAAAATAGAGGAAAGGAGATCATTATGAGAAACAAAGCTCAACAAAACAACTGCGTTTTTATAATGGTAGATATTCAGGAAAAGTTTTTGAATGCAATCACAGAGATGGACACAGTCGTCAAGAAGGCAAATATCATGAATAAAGCAGCAGAGCTTTTAAATATACCATTAATAGTCACAAAACAGTATCCCAAAGGGCTTGGGGATACCTTAAATGATGTGTATCTCCCACAGCATAGAGTTGAGTTCGAGAAGACGCGTTTCAGCGTTTTTACACCAGAGCTTATTGATTTTTTGCAGGAGAAAAAGCCTGCTTATATCGTATTATACGGGATAGAGGCTCATGTTTGTCTTGCCCAATCTGCACTTGATGGCAAGGCTCTTGGATATAATGTTTTGTATGTTTGTGATGCTGTGTCGTCCAGAAAGCCATATGATAAAGAGATCGCTATCAATAGGTTAGCAAACAGTGGAGTAGAGATGATCACCACAGAAATGCTCTTATTTGACATCTTAGAAGACGCTAAGCATCCACAATTTAAAGATATTTCTAATCTAATAAAATAGAGGGGAGGCGTATTAGAATAATTGTTTTTAAAATTTAATAAATTGGAGAATTAATGAAGGATTTAACAAATGGAAGAATAAGTACTCAAATCTTTTTCTTCTCACTACCTATGCTGCTTGGGAATATATTTCAGCAGCTTTATAATGTCGTTGATAGTGTAGTTGTCGGTAATTTTATTGGTAAAGAGGCTTTGGCAGCTGTCGGAGCATCGTTTCCTGTTATTTTTGTATTAACATCATTTTTTATGGGTATATCGATCGGTATATCTGTTATTATTTCGCATTATTATGGGGCAAGAGATCACAAAAATGTCAAACGTGGCATAGACGTGATGCTTGGGTTTAGTGCTATTGCTGGCGTCATTGCTACCCTTGCAGGTTCTTTTTTAACACGGCAGATATTCAATCTGTTAAACACACCGCCTAATATTATCGAAGACTCTATAGGCTACTTTAAAATCTATTCACTTGGTATGGTCTTCTTTTTTGGGTATAATGGCATTAGTGCTATCTTGCGCGGGCTTGGCGACTCTAAGACACCTCTATATTTTCTCATTGTATCAACTGTGCTCAATATTATTTTGGACCTCACTTTTGTTGTAAAGTTTGGTTGGGGAGTGAATGGCGTTGCTATAGCTACTGTAATCTCACAATTTGTCAGCGTTGCTTCTATGATAGTATATTTACAGTTGAAACATCCAATCATGAAGATTAGAATAAGAGCATTTGAATTTGATTATCAAATCTTTAAAAAGAGCATCAATATTGGGTTACCAACGGGTATCCAGCAGACTTTTGTCTCGATAGGGGGTATGGCATTATTGAGAATAGTCAATCAGTTTGGTAGTGATGTCGCTGCCAGTTATGCTGTAGCTAACCGTCTTGATTCATTTGCAATGATGCCTGCTATGAATTTCTCAATGGCATTGTCTTCGTTTGTGGGGCAGAACTTAGGTGCACGAAAAGTAGAAAGGGCAATAAAAGGGTTGTATGCAACAATAGCTTTATCTGCCATTATCTCTACTGTTGTCACGATAGTCTTTTGGTTTTTTGGAGATAAGTTGATATTGATTTTTACCAGAGATCAAGAGGTAATAGGTCCTGGTTTAGCATATTTGAGGATAGTTGGGTCGTGTTATCTTTTCTTCTCAACCATGTTTTGTTTTACAGGCTTTATGCGTGGAGCAGGCGATACTTTTGTGCCAATGATCATTTCTATCTTCTCGCTTTGGATTTTAAGAATACCAGCAGCATATTTGCTCTCTCGTCCTATGTTTGGTTTAGGACCAAAAGGCATTTGGTTAGGCATACCTGTTGGTTGGTTCTTTGGGTTAATTGCATCGTTTATCTATTTTAGGATGGGAAAATGGAAGACCCGGAGTCTAAAAATCCATGTGAAATAGCCTTTATCAAAAAGACATATTATCTCTTGACTTTCAATTTGTATTCACTATAGTATATATAGGAGGTGAAAAATGGATAGAATAGCAAGCTTCGCTGGATCATTTTACCCTGCAGCAGCAGACGAACTTGATAGTTTGATAGATCGTTTCTTTCAGGGTATTCATCAGATTCAAAACGACAGCCAATTATTGGGATTAATAGTTCCACATGCAGGTTATGTGTATTCTGGACAATCAGCTGCATATGCATATAAACATCTTCAAGATAGGGATATAAAAAGAGTGTTTCTTATTGCACCCAGTCACAGGGGCGGGCAAACACCGTTCAGTGTTCTTAGGTATGATAAATTAAAAACCCCTTTGGGAGATTTGCAGGTAGAAACAAGTATAGTAGAGGCATTGAGCAAAGATAGTAGCTTTTATTTTAATGCATTTTATGACAGGCAAGAGCATTCACTTGAAGTACAATTGCCTTTTATTTATAAAGTATTGCCTCAAGCTCAAATAATTCCAGTTGTATTTAATCAACAAACCTTTGACAATGCTTTATGGTTGTCAGAGGTGCTTGATCCCTTTATATGTGACGATCTCGAGCATAATTTAATAATTGTGAGTACAGACCTGTCTCACTACTATCAAGCTGAAATTGCAGAGAAAATGGACTTTCAAGCGATAGAATTAATTAGGCAGTTAGATAGTCAACAGTTCTTTGATGAAGTTAAAATAGGTGCAATAGAAGCCTGTGGTTTTGGTGGAATTTTATTCTTGATGGAGATGGCAAAAAGATTAGCCTTTAAAAAAACTACTCTGCTACACTATACTCATTCAGGACAGGTTACTCATGATAATATACAAGTTGTAGGATATGCATCATTGTCCTTTGAAAGGATGGAAAATGATTGATAACAGAGTAAAAACCAATCTGTTAAAGTTAGCCAGAGGTACGATTGAAAGCAAGTTTATCGGCTTAAGCCCTGACCTTGAACTCTATACAGATGACATCTACAATGAAAAGCGAGGCGCCTTTGTTACTCTACACAAAGAAGGTCAATTGCGTGGCTGTATAGGCTATATCATTGCTTACAAGTCATTAAAAGAAACAATATCAGAAATGGCGCTTGCGGCTGCCTTTCGAGATCCTCGCTTTGAGCCTTTACGCAGAGAAGAGCTTTCACAAATAGATATAGAAATATCTGTTTTATCGGAGATGATACCTATTGAAAATGCATCAGAGATAGTGATTGGACGAGATGGTCTTTTGATAGAGCACTTCTATGGACATGGTGTTTTGTTGCCACAAGTTGCAACTGAATATGGTTGGGATGTAAAAACTTATTTGAAACAACTATGCTTTAAGGCAGGCTTATCAGCAGAGGCCTGGAAAGATAAAGAGGCAAGACTCTTTCGCTTCACAGCAGAAGTATTTGGTGAGAAAGATTAATATGCAAAATAACATATCAAACAGGGTAAAAGTGATTAAAATGCAATTTCAAGCATATTTGATATTGTTTTTTAAAGAATTTACTTTTAATGGAAATATATAAAAAATAGCACTATGTATAATAATATAGCGAAAGATTAAAAAATATATTGACAAGAAAACTCAGTCTTTTAAAAAGGGTAAAGATTGGAACGATAGATGTGACAGTGTTGCGGGAATAGCTCAGTGGTAGAGCGCTACCTTGCCAAGGTAGATGTCGCGGGTTCGACCCCCGTTTCCCGCTCCATATTATGGCGACATCGCCAAGTGGTAAGGCAAGGGTCTGCAAAATCCTCATCCCCGGTTCAAATCCGGGTGTCGCCTCCAAATCTTATCATAGAAGTGTTCGCCGGAGTGGTGGAATAGGTAGACACAAGGGACTTAAAATCCCTCGGGATTTATCCTGTACCGGTTCAAGTCCGGTCTCTGGTACCATAATAAACAAGCCGAGCAAAATCGGCTTTTTATTTCTTTTTGCGCAAAGCAGCGGGAATAGCTCAGTGGTAGAGCGCTACCTTGCCAAGGTAGATGTCGCGGGTTCGACCCCCGTTTCCCGCTCCATTTTTTTGATTGACAATCTTTCGCACATTTGCAATCATTGATTTTATAAGTGCATAATTACTTCGTATCAGCGAACAAGTCAAGTAGAAAATGCAGAAGCTTGTATATTTTTTACAACGCTTTGCAGGTAAAGGAGATAATAATGGAGATCGGAGCAAGATTGGTCGAACTGATCAAATTACTCGGCATAAACCGAGCTCAATTTGCTCGTGAGATTGATGTTACGCAAGGAAATCTGTCTGATTGGATCAATGATAAAAAACCCAGCAAACCCTCTGTAGTCGCTCTGGCAAAGATCAGAGAAGTCTATAATGTTAATATAAATTGGTTATTAACCGGAGAAGGTGTGATGTTCTCTCCAGATTCAGATGGTCGCTTTTACAATCCAGGTGAATCAAACAAAGAAGAACTTGAAGAAGTAAGTGGAAACAAAGCAGTTTATCAATACAAGACCAATACATTAGAATCCAGAACCATTGCTCTTCCAATGATGGGTGAAATATCAGCAGGGACACCAATAGAAATACTAAATGCAGAAACCTGGAAATATATTGAAATTCCGAAAGCTTTTTTAGTTGACAAGTACGATCATTATTTTGCATTTATGGTAAATGGAAGATCAATGGAACCTCAGATCTCACATGGTGACATCGTGGTTATTCATAAAAGAGATGACTGGTATAATCTTGGTGATAAAATTGTAGCAGTTCGTACTTCCGATGGTTTAACTTTAAAGAAGATACAGTTTGAAGATAAGAGACGACAGATCATCTTATCTCCGCTCAATATGGAATATCGAATTATTGTCCTTTCAGAAGAAGAGCTTGATAGCGTCAATCTGATTGGTGAAATGGTCATGCAGTTTAGGATGTATAGGTAGGAATAAATGTCATATTTACCAATTTCTGTAAAAGAAGCTATTAATAATATTAATGCTAAAAATAATGGTTGGTTTTTACCAGCTGTACAAAGACCTTATGTTTGGGGTAGCAGATATGAAAATGAATCATATATATGTAAACTTTTTGATTCAATATTAAAAGGATATCCTATTGGAAGTTTGATAATCTGGAATACTGAAGATGAGATTCCTTATAGAGAGTTTATTTCTGATTATAAAGAAAATGAAATATCAAAGCTTGTTGATAAAGGCTTATACGGAAGAAAAGATAAATGGTTGATTTATGATGGACAGCAGAGGCTCCAGACTCTTTACAGCTGCTTATGTTATTCTTTTAATGACAAAATTCTATGTTACGATGTTTTATTTGATTTAGAATCAAATCACGAATCAGACATAACAGGATTTCTTTTTAAAAATAAAAATGAAGACATAAAGCCTAATTTAGTTAGAATGAATGAGTTATTTGTTAAGACAATCAAGGAGAAAAAATCTACATATCGTAATGAAATTATAAATAGATTTGAATCATTAACTACCGAGGAAAAAGTAATTATTGAAGACAATATAGATATTCTTTGGAATGTATTTGTTGATACAGATAAAAAATCACTATCATATTTTGCTGTAGATACAAAATCTGAAGGAATTGTTAATGAAGTTTTTGAGAGATTAAATACTGGTGGTATGGAGCTTACTCTATCAGATTTATTATTTTCTAAGATTAAAGAAGAATATCCAAGTTATGAAGAAATATTACAGGATTTTTCAAAAAAAATCTATAACTCTACATTAAAAGGAATAATTTATAATGCATACAATATTCTACAGATTGTTAATTTGATAGTTAAAGGAACAGCAAGGATTGATCCCAAAAAAGTAAAAAATGAGGATATTAAACATTTTATTGAGACATGGGATAATTTAGAAAATGCTCTTCTATCATTTTTTACGGACTATTTATATGGGCAATTTAAAATTAACAATATTTCTATAATTCCAAGAAAAAATGCTCTTTTACCTTTGATTGTATATTTTTTTGAATTTTATAGAAAAGGTGGTAATTTTACAAAAATGAAAAATGGTAATCTTTTAAAGATTAATAAATTTTTTATAAAGTCACAAATTAATGATTGGAGCTTACAAAGCTATATTGACAAATTTACAGGCATTATTAAAGATTGTGCTTTAAATAATGATCAAGTATTTGATTTCCCATTAGATGAGATAGAAGAATTCATTAAAGAAAAAAATGTAAGAAATGTTGACATCTTTGAGAATACCTTTATAGGGTATGAGTGGTTTGCCCTTAAAGTTTTAATGCCAAGTATCACATATCAATTTGACCCTGATATTAAAGGTCGATTCAATCCAGAAATAGATCATATTTTCCCAAAAAAATTAAAAGATCAAAATCAAGATTATGTTAATTTAGTTGATATTCTTTGGAATATGCAACCAGTTAAAGGAGAAATTAACAGTTTAAAAACAAACAGACATCCCAAAGATTTCTTTGGTGATACATCTAAAACTAAGAATAACGAAACTATATGTGGGAGTAAATATTTAAACGAGTATGAATTTATTGAAAAAAACTTAGACCATGATTCTTGGAATGATCCAGCAGAATTTATAAAACTTAGAAAAGAAAAAATGATAATAGAACTTAAGACAAAATATGGGATAATACTTAATAATATTTATGGAGAATAGAATTATTAAAATTATTGAAAATCCATAGATTTAAAACAGTCTTATACTAAGTAAATCGATATTCCGAAATTCCGCTTTCTCACATGAAAAAGCGGAATTTCGCTTATGAAATGTAAGAGAAGAACACGAATAATTAACAGATAGTATTAAAATTAAAATAGTTAGCTTATTAATTAAGTGAGAAAACGGCTGGAAAACTGCCCTTAATGTGCAGATTAATTGTCACTTTTTCCTTCAAAACAGCATAAATTGCAATTTATCTTTTCAAAGTGGAATACCGATCTAACTGTTTATAATTTTGTAAGTTATGCAGACAGAAAAACCGCTTTTCCATTTGCAGTTTGGGGTGTCACATTACACACGGAGTCGAGATTGACTATTTAAAAGAAACGTTAGAATCTTTCTATAAGAGGGTGTTGATTAATGCATAATTTAGATTTACAGACTTGAAGAATAATGGGTTGTTAGAACTGAGAGCTGAGTTGATGGGTAATTTCGCTTCGTGAAATTGATTGATGGATCTGGAACAAGTAATGGTAGTTGTTGGTCGGTGGAATAAAAAGTTGCCTCCAAACACGCTCGTAGTCGGCATCTGCTGATTTAGATGAAAATAGTTTTCAAAAAAACCCATTTTGTCCTGCCAATATATATAGAGGGTGTTGATTTAATTTATGATTCTGCTTTATTCTTTTAAAAGCTATTTTGGTTACTATGCAACACCCTCTATAAGTTTTGCTTTTTCATACTATGAAAAGCTATTTGACGAGCATCCCTTTCTTCATCATTGTCTTACTTTCCTTTTGCAACCTAAAGAGGTAGATGCCTGTTGCACAATCCCTATTATGTGAGTCTTTGCCATTC
>JAKPKU010000260.1 GCA_029553545.1 Candidatus Cloacimonadota bacterium | reverse complement strand
ACTTTTGAAACATTATTTGAACCAAAGTGATATGGGATAAAGCGATATGATGGTATTTTTAAGAAGATCAAATCTGCTTGCTTTCCAATCTCAACACTACCGATTATATCATTTCTCTCGATACTGCAAGCGGCATTGAAGGTCGCTGCACAGATAGATTCAGCAGGTGTCATCGCCATTTGTAGGCATGAAAGAGTGATGGCAAATTGCATACTATCGCAATTACAAGAGCCTGGATTGTAATCTGTAGCTATCGCGACTGGGAGTTCTTGGCTAATCATATCTCTTGCACGTGCATATGTTTTAGATCTGAGACTAAACAGTGTTGCTGGCAGAAGCACCGCAACTGTTCCGCCCTCTTTCATAGCCTTGATGCCTTCATCAGAGCATGCACCGAGATGATCTGCAGATACAGCATTTAGCTCTCCAGCTAATTCTGCACCGCCAATTGCTTCTATTTCATCTGCATGCATTCTGATTTTGAAGCCTAACTCTTTTGCCTTTTTAAGTATTCTACGTGATTCTTCAATACCATAGACATGTGCTTCGGTAAAGATATCTACGTATTCTGCAAGGTCTTGTCTCTTTACTTCGGGCATCATTTCATCTTCCATTAAGCGGATATATGCTTCACGATCATGACGGTACTCTTGAGGTATTTCGTGGGCACCCATCAGTGTTGCAACGATATCTATAGGTAGTTCTTCTTGTAATTGTTTGATAACTCTCAGCATTTTTATTTCAGACTCAGTTGTTAGTCCATAACCGCTTTTTGCTTCGAGAGTAGTTGTACCATATTCAATCATCTTCATTATTCTTTTTTTAGCAAGATTAAATAATTCTTCTTCACTGGCTTCTCTAACAGCTTTTATACTTGATAAAATACCGCCTCCAGACTGAGAAATCTCTACATAGGACTTGCCCATGATACGCATTTCAAACTCATTTTCCCTGGTATTGACAAAGACAGGATGAGTGTGAGGATCAACAAACCCTGGCATGACGACATAATTGCTGGCATCAATGGTTTGCGTTGCTTCATATTTATTCATAAGATCTTGTAGGCTGGCAATATCAATAATTTTACCTTCATTAATTGCGATAGAGATATTGTTCATGATACCTAATTCGCTCATTTCCTTGCCATAACGTGGTCTATTGGGTCCTTTTAATGTTAACAATTCCTTTATATTTTTGATTATCGTATCAACTTTTATCATTATTCTTTTCCTTTTCTAATTAATCTCTGGTTCCATGATGACATATTTTGAAGCGGGTATAAGTTCATAGCCCATCTCCTCTGCTGCTATGATAAATCTATTTAATCTATCAAGACGTGCACGGTCGTGGCAATGCGTTATTACCAGTACTTTGCCTTTTGTATCTTTAAGTTTTTTCAAGTCATTTATTCTATCTTCCAAGACCTTATCTGAGTTAGCAGGAGCATCGAGAAAGAGGTCACGCTCTGCAGAAGGGATATTCATTTCAACAGCAGTTTTGTATGCCACAGAGTTGCCAATAGTTTTGCTATCGATAAAGAACATATCTTTATCTTTAATCACTGAGAGAACAGCTTGCATAAGGGTTTTGTTTGCACTGACTCTGCTTCCCATATGTTGATTAGCACCTACAGCAAGAGGTAGTTCTTTGAAATAAGCATTCATCTTTGCCGTAGCTTCGGCACTAGTCATTTTATTGAAAATAGCATTTGAACCAGGATTAATCTTTGGGTCAAGAGGCTCCATAGGTATATGAATAATTACTTCATGCCCTTTGTTTATAGCCTTATTCATAGCTGTTTTACTGTGAGGCAAGCCAGGTATTACAGCAAAAGTAATAGCAGGGTGGCTATCTGCGAATTCATCTAAGAGTTCATTATCATAATTACCAAAGTCATCGACTATTATTGCCAAATACGGTACATCAATTTTTCTTTCACCTGGTTTAAAGCCTGGTAAAATGTGGGAATAGTAGATTTCAATTATATAGCTCTGCTGATGTATATCGTCGAAATACTCACGTATAACCTTATTATTATTATCGGTTATAGAATATGCTTCTTTCACACCAATCTGCTCTATTTGTCCACTTAATACCATATCAACAAAGTACAAATCTTTTTCATTATCAATTGCTATGTAAAAGTAAATTGCTTCTTCCTTTTGCAATTTATTAATTGATTTTAGGCTAATATTCAGTTGATCCATGGTTTTAATAATCACTTTTTCTACTGTAGTTTGCTCTTCGTTTTTAGCCTCAACTTTATCACGTTTGGGTATAAAGATATCACTGTCTGGTAAATTGTCAGATTTTTTATTCTTTCCACATTGTGTAAGCAGAAATACTGATAGTAATGCTATGATTAAAACTATTGCAATTATGATATATCTTTTCATTAAACCCTCCATAGGTGTCTCATCTATTACCAAAAAATGTATTTATTAAAATAAGTCAATGAATATTTATAATAATCATTGAAAGACTAATACTAAGATAAGATAACTGATTTTTAAAAAAATAAAAATAATAATAGACAACAACAAATAATTATGTTAATATACAAATGATAGCGTGAAAAAATAGTAAAGAAAGGAAAAATGCGGCAATGAGTTTTAATCAAAAAACAATTCTAATTGTGGATGATGATGAATTATTAGGAGAACTTATGATTCAAATTATTCAAGAAATGGGATATAATACTGCTTTTACAAAGAATGGTAATGAGACTCTATACTGGCTAAAAAATAATCAACCAAGCTTAATCCTGCTTGATTATTCATTGCCTGACATGAATGCTGCCCTTTTGATAAACTTGATAGATGGAGATAATGGTACACCTCCATTCATTATCTTTACGGGCATGGGTGATGAATTTATCGCTGTAGATATGATGAAAAGAGGTGCAAGAGACTATTTAGTTAAAGATGCAGCTTTTTTAAGTAATTTAATTATCGTGATCAATCGTATTATGAGGGATATAGAAAACGAAGATAAGCTTAAAGAAATGGAAAAACATCTTCTTTGTAAAGAAACATTCTATAAAGCTATCATTAATAGCGTACCCAATATGGTCTTTTTTGTTGATGCTGAAGATAAAGTCCAATTAATAAATAAATATGCGTTGATACTTTTTAATGTAAAAGAAGCCGATTGGCTTGGCAAAAACATCAATCAAATAAAAGAAGAATACCCACAATACTCAACATTTTTTGAGATTATTGAGGATAAGCAAGAGCATACTATAACTTATAATTATATTCTTAAAGACAATGATGCTATTGAATTGAGCATCATCAAGATACCCGTTTACGATGATCAAGGAGAATATCTCGGTTTGCATTGCATGACCAGCAAACGGGACTTTAATATGAAAAACATCAAGAAATAACCGCTCACAAAGCATTTTTGGAAGGTAAATTGCTATACTTGGTATAGTGATTGATTATTTTAATTATAATATATCCGAACATAAGGCTCTTTAACATAGCATAGTTGTGACAAAAATATAAAAAGTAATGGAGGACTTGTGAAAAAAATAGCATTAATATTGCTATTGTTGTGTTCACTTACCCAACTGATTTGGGGAGAAGAAGACAACTATCCAAACTACTCTCAGCTGATCAATAAATATGACTCTCTAACAAACAACAATGCTGATCTTGTCAATGTTCTCGACATTGGTAATAGTCAAGAACAAAGCCAAGTCATTAAGGCTTATAAGTTTACTGATAATTCATCACCTGAGATAGATAAAATTAATATACTTTTAATCGGCAATCTCTATGCAAAAGATATTGTCGAGACAAATGCACTATATTCATGGGCTGAGGAAATGGCTCAAAATCACGATACAATGCCCTATTCAAGCTATTTGAATAATTTTAATATTTACATAATTCCAAGTTTAAATCCAGACGGTCTTGATACCGTGCTCGAGACAAACAATTTCATCTTGTTGACAAATGATAATAGTGTTAACTTGAACAGAAATTTTGCATCTAACTGGGTACATGGTGACAATGAAGATCAAAACAATAAAGGTAACTACGCTTATTCTGAAGGTGAAACAATTGCTTTAAAGTATTTTTTAGAAAACCATAAGATTGACTTTTGTTTCTTTAATTTAACAGAAGAGCTCGGGCAAAGAGAGATCAATTTCCCTTATAATTGGGCAGAAGTAAGGCAATCACCCGATTACCAAGCTTTGTATTCCCTCACCTATAAATTAGCCGATATTGCTGGTGAAAACTGGTCTTCAAGTCCTAATTTTGAAAAGAATGGAAACTTACTTGACGAACTCTATTTGAATTATGGCGTTATTCCTTTTGCAATCTCTTATGATCAACACTATATCTTGCCAGATCCTAATGAAATACAAAACAATAAACAAATATTTAAGTTAATTGTACATCAATTCTTTGATATGCTTATTGATTATAATGAAAACTCTCCACTCGAAACAGGAATGGAAATAGTTCAAGTTATAGATAGTGTTTCTCAAGAACCAATTGCAGCCGAGATAGCTATTGACGGGCTTGATACTACAGCATTTCAAAATAATAAGTCCAATTCTCTAAATGGCAAATTCTATCGTTTTGTTCCAGAAGGGACTTATTATCTTATCGTACGTAAAAAAGGATATCTTACAAAATATCAGCAATTTACTATTAATAATCAGCAACAAAACACTACTCAAATTGAGTTACAACCATTGAGCCCAGCGACTATCAATATCGAAGTATTTCATGATGACCAGCATCTTGCATCTACTTTAATAATG